>NZ_CEYNSH010000022.1:1164-56894 GCF_982872775.1 Psychrosphaera sp.
CAAGTCGTTATAAAGTGCAAACATAAACCTTGTTATAACAAAAATCATAAAAGCAGGTCAGTCATGAAAACATTAGACACTTGGCTTTCGGAATATAGTGAAAGCCATCAAAATCACACTAACAAACTGATTCATTACCTATGTGTACCGGCCATTTATATGACCGTTATCGGACTATTGTGGTCCATTCCATTTCCAATAGAAACCGCTCACCCTTTGGTTAACTGGTCTTTGGTTTTGTTAGTTCCTGCTTGCTTATTTTATTTGCGCTTATCTTTTGTTCTCGGTTTAGGAATGATTTTATTCTCTGCCATATGTCTTGGCTTTGTTTGGTGGTGGCAGGTTGCTATGCCAGTGTCGGTGTTAGTCATGTCTTTAGTTGTCTTTGTTGTCGCTTGGATACTTCAGTTTATTGGGCATAAAATCGAAGGCAAAAAACCATCATTTTTTAAAGACGTTCAATTCTTATTAATTGGTCCAGCTTGGATTTTCTGTCACCTGTTTCCCGTTAGTGTCCCGGTTACAGAGCCTGTTAAAAAATAACCCCTATTTAAGTTTCTCCAAAGAGTAATAATGCGATAAATGCACTCGAAGTCGGGTTCATTAACCGTATTATTGCTTTTATTGTCCTTATAATGACTTTAGAAGACTCCCACAAATGTGAGGCGCATTAAATTGAATGTTCAGAAGTTAATCGACGAACGAAATAAGTTTTTTTGGATTTTACATATTGGTGGATGGATTGGATTTGCATTGGTCCATTACATCGGCTCATTCGTAAATGATATGCGTGATGCTTATATTTTCATCATCATTTCCAACGCATATTTAGGTGCAATGCTGACCCTTCCACTGAGGTATTTGTATCGCAGAGTATGGGATATGTCACCGCGGTGGTTAGTGTTGACGATTTTAACCGCGTCCTATGTGATAGGAACGTTGTGGGGTGTGATTCAAAATTATAGCTTTTTTGAGTTTTATCGTTTTGGGTATACACCATCAGATTGGCTAGGGTACTTTAGGAATACCTTGGGTAGCTTTTATATTGTTCTATGTTGGAGCGGGCTTTATTTTGGTATTAAATACTATCAAATGCTTGAGAAAGAGCGCCAAAAAGCACTAAAAGCTGCCAACATGGCAAACCAAGCGCAGTTAAAAATGTTGAGATACCAGTTAAATCCACATTTTTTGTTTAATACGCTTAACGCTATCTCAACCTTGGTCATGTGTGAAGAAAACAAAACCGCCAACGGTATGGTTTCCAAATTAAGTGATTTCCTACGTTATTCGTTACACACAGACCCAATAAAAAAAGTACCGTTACAACAAGAAATAAAGGCGTTGTCACTGTACTTAGAAATTGAAAAAATTCGTTTTGAAGATAGATTAAGCGTGGAATGGAATGTAACAGAGGACGCCAAACAAGCCCTTGTTCCGAGCTTGCTGTTACAACCGTTAATTGAAAATTCAATTAAATACGCCATCGCTGCGATGGATGACGGCGGGGTTATTGCCATTAGCGCAAAGACGTTTGGGCATGACCTATTATTAGAAGTTAAAGATAATGGTCCAGGACTGGATACGAGTCAAACCGCTACGAAATCCAATGGAGTAGGGGTGGGAATCGCAAATACAAGGGAAAGATTACTTACGTTATATGATGACCACTCTTTTGTGTTGTCATCGGTAGAACCGACAGGTTTAAAAGTGAATATTAGAATTCCACTAGAATTCGACAATGAATAAAGCGAGTTTTTCAATATGGGAAATACCATGCAACACAAAATAAGAACTATCATTGTTGATGACGAACCATTAGCTCGAAAAGGTCTCACGATTCGTTTGAATAAATTCGAACAAATTGAAGTTATTGAGCAATGCAAAAACGGTCAACAAGCCATTGAAAAGATAAATGAACTGCAACCGGATTTGGTTTTTCTTGATATCCAAATGCCAGGAATGACAGGGTTTGAAGCACTGAAGCAATTACAAGCAACCAAAACGCCTCTCCCTAAAATAGTGTTTGTGACGGCTTACGATCAATATGCTCTGCAGGCCTTTGAAGTTCATGCCATTGATTATTTACTGAAACCGGTAGACGAAGATAGGCTTAGTGAATGTATCGAAAAAGTTTCCAAACAATTTGGCGGTAACGTAGATAGCGATCAACAAATGAAGCTGGTTAACATGATGTCAGAGTTAACCGGTGCTGATTCGGATACCATTTTGGATAGCCTGGCAAAAGGCCAACCGTTAAACGTCGATGAATATCGAGATTACATTTCTGTTAAAGATGTGGGAGAAACCACACGTATTTCTGTTCACGATGTTCTTTGGGTAGACGCGGCTGGTGACTATATGTGTGTTCACTGTTCAGATGGTGAAACTCATATTTTGCGTAAAACGATGAAACAACTAGAAACAGAACTTAACCCCAAATTGTTTGTTCGAGTGCATCGTTCTGTACTAGTAAAGAATGATGCGGTTAAGAAAGTATTAACATTAAGTAATGGCGAATACGTTATTCAATTGAGTAATGAACATGAAATCAGAGTCAGTCGCAGTTACAGAGATAAAGTACGTTCATTGTTCCTTTAAGTAAGAAACTGACTAACTGTGACGGAAAAACAGCCAATTAAGGCTGTGAGTACTGATAAAATGCGTCCTATGGCTTTAAATTTAAGGTGATTAGGAGTAAGTTAGCAGGCTAAATTTTAAATCCACATTATTTCTAAAGGCAAAACTTTGGATAAAAAAGAGTTTTATCGAGAAATTGTCATGCAAAGCAAAGCGTTGTGTGATGGTGAACCGAACAGAATTGCTAACTTAGCCAATATCAGTGCTATTTTGTATGAGCGCTTAGATGACATAAACTGGGCTGGGTTTTATATTATGGCCCCAAACCTAGCACAAGATACTCAAGAATTAGTGTTAGGCCCGTTTCAAGGGAAAGCTGCCTGTGTTCGAATTCCTGTAGGTCGAGGTGTTTGTGGCACTGCCGTAGCAGAACGACAAACTCAGTTGATCGAAGATGTGCACCAGTTTGAAGGTCATATTGCGTGTGACGCAGCAAGTAATTCGGAAGTCGTTGTGCCGATTATCGTAAATGACGAGGTCGTTGCTGTGTTAGACATAGATAGTCCTTCAATCAATCGTTTTGACCAAGAAGATGCCAACGGCCTTGAGCAGTTGGTCGATATGATCCAAACTATCTGGTAGAGACATGAAAGAACTGATCGATGTTCGCGATTTCCTAGTTGGTATTGAAATCGTCGGTGATTGGGATGGCGAAGAAGAAGAAGTCGTCGAACGAATCAATGAAATGATTTACATCGCCTATGGCATGCTACCGGAACACGCTGATCAATTTATGGCCGAACAGCTATTTGACGAGTTGTGGGAAGCGGTCGCCGGACAAGATTTTGTAATTGAAAATGAATTAGATGAACTTGAAAGTTGGGTAACCAGCTTTGTTCAAGACAAATTAGATGAAATAGAGAACGATTAATGCAATCTCAACAAAAAACAGACTTAAAAGTAGTAATTGAATTTTTAGCAAAAAAGTTTCCTGAAAGCTTTAGCATTAAAGGCGACGCAAAACCGCTAAAAATTGGTATTTTCACTGATATTGCAGAACGTATCACTGAAGAAGACCCAGTTTCTAAAACACAAATTCGCCATGCGCTACGTCGTTATACGAACAGCTGGAGATATTTGGAAGCAGTTAAAAAAGGCGGCATGCGTGTTGATCTAGATGGCCAGGACGTTGAAGAGCTAACTGCAGAACATATCGAACACGCAACTACACAACTTGCAGAAAGCAAAGCCAAGTTCGATGAAAAACGAAAGGCAAATGCTAAAAAAGACGCGCCTAAGCGACCAGCCAAAGCCGTTAAAAACCCACCAAAGAGAAAGCCAAAGCCAGCTCAACCAAAAGCTCAAGAAGCTCAGCCTGCTAAGGAATTAGTTTCTAACGAAGATTTCTCAGTTGGAAATTCAGTTTTAGTTAAGCTTGGTATGAAACCAATGGCCGCAACAATTGTCGAAACGTCTAAAGACGAAGTTTCAGTTCAATTGACGTCAGGAATGGTCATGAAAGTTACAAAGGATAGTATTTTTAAAGCGTAGGAGCTTATATGCAGACAGTTAAGCACGTATTTACCAGCTCTATTTTAGCAACTCTGTTATTTTCAGGCGCTTCAGTCGCTGAGAGTAAAGTCACTAATTTAGATGAGTTTGTTGTTCCTGATTTGGTTCAAGAATCTCAACATAAAGTAGCGTCGAAAAGGATTACGGCATGGTTTTCACGTTCTCATTACAAGAAAGTGAAATTAAACGATGACCTGTCTGCAAAAATTTACGATCGATTTTTACGTAACCTCGATTACAACAAAAGTTTGTTCCTACAGGCTGATATCGAAAAATTTGATAAATACAAATTCCAATTTGATGAGGCTATTAGCCTAGGCAAGTTAGGTTTTACCTTTGACTTATATGAAGAGTCACTAAAGCGTCGAGTAGAACGATACGAACAAGCCATAAAATGGTTGGAAGAACCTTTTGATTTCACCAAAAAAGAAGTGTTCTATTACGATCGAGAAGACGCAGATTGGGCTACATCTAACGATGAACTCGATGAGTACTGGCGCCAGAAATTAAAGTATGACGCATTAAACTTAAAGCTTGCGGGTAAAGATGCCGAGGGTATCAAGGAGACACTCACAAAACGCTACACAAATACCATTCGCCGTTTGACTCAGACTCAAAACGAAGATGCCTTTCAGCTTGTTATGAACTCGTTTTCTAGAAGCATCGAAGCGCATACTTCTTATTTGTCTCCGCGTCGTGCAGACCGTTTTAAGGTGGAAATGAACCTTGAGCTAGAAGGCATAGGTGCTGTGTTATCACCAGTGGACGAATTTACTGTTATTCGCAGTCTAGTACCAGGCGGTCCGGCTGACAAAACTAATGAGCTAAAGCCTGAAGATAAGATTATTGGTGTGGCTCAAGGTGATGATGACTTTGTTGATATCGTTGGTTGGCGCTTGGATGACGTCATTGAATTAATTAAAGGTAAAAAGGGCACAGAGGTTCGTTTACAGGTTGTGCGCGGAGACAATATTGCCGGTAATTCAAAACAGGTTAAGATCATTCGCGATAAAGTTCGTCTAGAAGACAGAGCTGCTGACTCAGAGGTATTCGAATCTAAAATTGGCGATCTAAATGCTAAAGTTGGCGTGATTACGATTCCTAGTTTTTACAACAATTTATCAAATGATGTTAAAAAAGAAGTCCTTAAGTTAAAAGATCAAAACATTGAGGGCTTAATCATTGATTTACGTGGTAACGGTGGTGGTTCACTTTCAGAAGCTTCCTTACTGACCGGTTTGTTTATTGATAAAGGCCCAGTTGTACAAATCCGTAACAGTGTTGGCAATATAAGCCAACGCGGAGACTACGATGGTAAGACGTATTATGATGGCCCGCTTACTGTTTTGGTCGATCGTTATAGTGCTTCTGCATCTGAAATTTTTGCCGCAGCGTTACAAGATTATGGTCGTGCTTTAGTTATAGGCGAGCAAACGTTTGGCAAAGGTACAGTGCAAGAACACCGAGGCATAGGCCGTGCATTCGATAGTTTTGATAATAAACTAGGCTCTATTCAGTTTACCGTCGCTAAGTTTTATCGTATCGACGGTGGTAGTACCCAAAATAAAGGCGTGATTCCTGACATTCTTTTCCCGTCAGCCATTGACGCGGCAGATTGGGGAGAAAGCCAAGAAGAAAATGCACTTCCATGGGATAACATCAGACCAGCTCGTTACAAGCCAATTGCTACTATATCGAGCCAGGTTAATCTGCTGACGGAACGCCACAAGGCAAGAATCGCTGCAGAGCCAGAATTTCAATATTTACTTAAAGATATCGCTGATTACCAAGAGAAAAAAGATCAAAAGTTTATTTCTTTAAATGAAGCGGAGCGTATCGCTGAACGTGATGAAAATAAACAAAAACGCTTGGTTCGAATCAATGAGCGACTCAAACGTTTGGGGCTTGAGCCAGTAGCATCTGTTGAAGATGACTTACCAGACGTACTTGACGAATTAGATCCGTTTTTAGAAGAGTCTGCAAGGATAGTCTCAGACCTTATCGCAACGGGCCAATTTGCCAATGTTAGTAGGTTATCTAACTAAAAAAGTAAATTAGTAGTATCGATGTAAAGCAGCCATCGGCTGCTTTTTTGTGAACGTAAGTCACAACAAAATAATAATTATTAATAATAAAAACAACAAAACTTTCAAGGGGGACACATGTCAACAAATGTTGATCATGGTCAATGGTCTAGTAGACTAGCGTTCATTTTAGCAGCCACCGGCTCTGCGGTAGGTTTAGGGAATATTTGGAAATTCCCTTACATCATGGGTGAAAACGGTGGCGGTGCATTCGTTATCGTCTATTTGCTGTGCATCTTATCTATCGGTATACCAGTGATGATGGCGGAGGTACTAATTGGTCGCCGTGGACGCCAAAGCCCAGGCAACTCGGTACGTACTCTGGCTTTAGAAGCCTGTGCCAATACCAAATGGAGTATTGTTGGTTGGGTAGGTATTCTTGCTGGATTCCTCATTTTGTCTTTCTATGCTGTTATTGCCGGCTGGGCGGTTTCTTATATTTTTGAAGCGGGCTCTGGTAATTTTGTCGAAGCCTCTCCTGAAAAAATCCAAGGTATTTTCAACGATCTTCTAAGTAGCCCAGGTGAGTTAGTCTTCTGGACAACGATTGTCTTAGGTATAACCGGTATTATCGTAGGTAAAGGTCTGAAAGATGGCTTAGAAAAAGCGGTAACTTACCTCATGCCGACTATGTTCGTGTTATTACTTATTATTGCTGGCTATGCGGCAATCAATGGTGATTTTGCCACGACTATCAAGTTTATGTTCTATCCGGACTTTTCCAAATTAACCTATTCTGGTGTTTTGATTGCGTTGGGCCATGCCTTCTTTACTCTGAGCTTGGCTTCTGGTGCTATGATGATTTACGGGGCTTATTTGCCACAGAAAACTAGCATCAGTCAGTCTGTTATGGCGATTGCGATAGCGGATACTGTGATTGCCTTGATTGCCGGTATTGCGATCTATCCGATTGTGTTTGGTAATGGCTTAGAAGCGACAGCAGGTCCTGGTTTGGTATTTGTAAGTTTACCTATTGCCTTCGGTCAAATGTGGGGCGGCACAATATTCGGAACCATTTTCTTTGTCATGCTAGGTTTTGCCGCATTTACATCTGCTATTGCAATGGTTGAATCGGCAGTAGCTTGGTTAGTTGAGCGTTTGTCTCTTGAGCGCGGTAAAGCGGCACTAATCGCTGTTGTCAGTTTATGGGCTGTAAGCATGCTAACCGTCTTTAGCTTTACTGGTGCTGAGTGGGCCAAGTTAGATTTTGTCTTTGTTGGCAAACACGTTAATAACTACTTTGAACTTATTGATCATTTAACGGCTGACGTTTTACTGCCACTTGGCGGACTTGCTACCGCAATTTTTGTTGCTTGGGTAATGAAACGTGACGTGGTTCAAGAGGAATTAAACTTAAGCGATGGTAAATTTACACTTTGGTATATTACTTTACGCTGGTTCACGCCAATCGCCATTTTATTTGTATTCTTAAATTTAGTTGGAATAGTTAGCTTTAGCTAACTGTTCTTGTATTCGAGGATTTTACGTTGAAAACAACACAACAACCTTCTTTTATTGACGCTCTGATACCATTGATATTTTTGGTGCTGTTACTGGCAGCGTCGGTTGCTTTGTATGGTGGTGACAGCTCATACGGACCAAACCAAATCGTATTACTGCTGGCGACAGGCGTTGCCTGCTTAATTGGTCTTAAGAATGGCTATAAATGGCAACAACTAGAAGACGCAATGATCCATGGTATTTCGGTATCTATGGGGGCTATTTTCATTTTATTAGCGGTTGGTTCATTGATTGGTACTTGGTTGTTAGCCGGTACCGTCCCTACGTTAATTTATTATGGTTTACAAATTTTAAGCCCAGATTGGTTTTATGCTGCAGCATGTTTATTGAGTGCTATTGTTGCGATGAGCATTGGATCGTCTTGGACGACAGCCGCAACAGTAGGTGTGGCATTGATGGGTATTGCAACGGGTATTGGTATGTCGCCTGCGGTAGCAGCCGGTGCGGTGGTATCAGGTGCCTATTTTGGTGATAAAATAAGTCCGCTTTCTGAAACGACGAACCTAGCACCAGCAGTGTCAGGCAGTAATCTTTTCGACCATATTCGTCATATGCTGTGGACGACTGTACCCGCTTTTGTAATTGCTTTAGTTCTGTTTACGGTTATCGGCTTTACTCAAGACTCAGCAGCTCAAGAAGTAAGTATTGGCAATGTTCAAGAGATTATTTTGGCGACGTATAACATTTCACTTTTGCATTTGTTGCCTTTAGTTGCTCTTGTCATTATGGCGGTTAAAAAAGTACCAGCGTTTCCTGCGATTTTTATTGGTGCGTTAATTGGCGCAATTTGGGGCTTTTTGTTCCAACCAGAGCTGTTAGAACGCGTGGCTGGAGATTCCAGCTTTGTAGCCGTTATCTCTGTCATTTGGCAAGCTATGTTCGATGGATTCTCTGTGGTGACCGGTGACGACAACATGGATAAGTTGTTGAGCGGCGGTGGTATGTCATCAATGCTAAATACAACGTGGTTAATCATGACAGCCCTGATGTTTGGTGCGGTTATGGAAAAGCTTGGCTTACTGGCCGTATTCGTAAAAAGCATTCTTTCGGCAGCTAAGTCGTCAGGTTCTTTGGTCACTGCGACGATTGGCACAGCGTTTGGTATCAACGTGGTTACGGCAGACCAATACATGTCCTTGGTTATGACTGGCCGCATGTATCGCGAAGAATATGAGCGTCGAGGTCTGGATAACGTTAACTTATCTCGTGCGTTGGAAGATGGCGGTACCATTACGAGTCCACTTATTCCATGGAACACTTGTGGTGCTTACATGGCGGGTGTGTTGCTAATCAGCCCTTTAGAGTTTTGGCCTTACGCATTCTTTAACTTAATTAATGTAGGTCTTGCAATTTTATTCGCTTACTTAGGAATTAAAGTTCTTAAAAAGCAAACAGCATAATCATAAAAAGCGGGCTATTGTTATAGTCCGTTTTGTTATCTTCTTGGTCATTATTTGAGGTTTTTATGGCAAGTAATCCAGTTTCTCACCCTGATTCTCAATCTCAACAAGTACAAGCCAAATATCGTAAAGATTACAAAGAGCCAGAGTTTTTAATTCCAACAACATCACTCCTTTTAGAGTTAGACTCTAAAAAAACTAAAGTCACGGCGACGCTGCAGGTCCGTCGAAACGGTCAACACGAAGAGCCCCTTATCTTAGACTCAGAAGTGGAGTCTGTAGAGAGTGTTTTCGTTAACGGTAAGCCCCTAGCGAGTGATGATGTTAAAATTGGCGCTAATCAAGTTGTCCTTTTCACGACTGAGAACGAATTTGAATTAGTCATTATCTCAATAATAAACCCATCTGAAAACACTGCGTTAGAAGGGTTGTATTTGTCAGGCGGTGCATACTGCACCCAATGTGAAGCTGAAGGCTTCAGAAGAATAACGCCATTTTTGGACAGGCCAGACGTACTTTCTACTTTTACAGTAACGATTAAATGTAACGGCGGTGAGTTTAATCATGTTTTATCGAACGGAAACTTGATAAAGCGTGAGGTAGAAGAGTCAACGGGAATGACCTTTACCACTTGGCATGATCCACACCCAAAACCAAGTTATTTATTCGCTATGGTTGCCGGTAATTTCGATGTGTTGACCGACACTTTTATGACGTGTTCAGGTAGAAAGGTCGATCTTGAAATTTATGTTGATAAAGGCAATCTGCACTTAGCCGACCATGCTATGTCTTCTCTAAAAAAGTCCATGAAGTGGGATGAAGAAAAGTATGGCTTAGAGTACGACTTAGACGTTTATATGATTGTCGCGGTTGACTTTTTCAACATGGGGGCGATGGAAAACAAAGGGCTGAATATATTTAACAGTAAGTATGTATTGGCCGATGAAAGAACGGCCACCGATACGGATTATCATGGTGTAGAAGCTGTTATCGCTCATGAATACTTTCACAATTGGACAGGTAATAGAGTTACGTGTCGTGACTGGTTCCAGTTAAGTTTAAAAGAAGGTCTAACCGTCTTCAGAGATCAGCAATTTAGTGCCGACATGGGCACGCCAGTCATAGAGCGTATCAGTCATGCAAAAATAATTCGTACGATGCAGTTTGCGCAAGACTCTGGACCAATGGCCCATCCAATTCGTCCAGATAAAGTCATCGAAATGAATAACTTCTACACAGTTACTGTCTATGACAAAGGTGCAGAAGTGATTCGTATGATGCATACGTTATTAGGCGAAGATGGATTTAGAAAAGGGATGGACCTTTATTTCAATCGCCACGACGGTCAAGCCGTAACTTGTGATGATTTTGTATCAGCAATGGCAGATGCAAATCATCAGGACTTGAGTCGTTTTTCGAGGTGGTATAGCCAATCAGGTACGCCGCAAATCGAAGTGGACGAAGTAGCGGAAGCAGAGCGCCATTTGGTTACATTTAGGCAAAGTATTTACGGCCGTTCAGATGCCTATCAGGCACTCACTATCCCAATTAAGTATGAGGTGTTAGAGAAGGGCACTGGAAATAGTATTGAAGCCGGGACCTTTATTCTTGAGGAGCACGAAGCGACACTAGAGATCCTAAGCGGCGTTCCAGTTGCCGTCGTATTATTTGAAGACTTTTCAGCTCCAGTAAAGGTTAAGCGTGAAATGTCCCTCGAAAATATGAAAGTGATCGCTGAGTCTGCATCTGATGACTTCTGTAGATGGGATATGGTCCAGAGCTTGTGGCAGTTAGCGGTTAAAAAGAAAACAGCTAGCGCAGCGACCAAAGTGTTAATAGAAGTTCTAACCAAAATAATAAACAATGACTCAATGAGTGCAGCCGTCAAAGCAGAGTTGCTAAAACTGCCTAGCTTTGATTCTTTGGCTGAAGCTTATGAGACCGTTGATGTCGATGAAATCCTATCGAATCGCAAGGCAATTGCTTCACAATTGGCAAATGAAACGTCTGGAGTATTAACTAAAATTGTCGAAAGGTTAAACTCAATAACGAACGGCTATGATAAAGAGTTAATTGGGCAACGTAGTCTCAAGAGCTCAGTATTGTTGTTACTTGCCTATAGTGATGACAAAGAAACTGTGACTTCAACAGTGCAGACTTCGTTTAACAACGCCGCTAATATGACTGAAAGAATCATGGCATTGCAAGCTGCACAAGTGATTGGACAAGCAGTATTAACACCTTTGTTAGGTAAGCTCTATACAGAGTTCAAAGGCGAAGTGTTAGTGTTCGACAAAATTTGCCAGCTTGTAGGTTCAACCGAACAAGACACGGTCTACTCTATGATGGAAGAGTGGTCGCATTGCAGTGAATTTGATCGTAAAAACCCTAATAGAATGCGTTCATTGTATGGCGCATTTGTAATGCGTAACCCTGTGCAATTCCATCATGAAAGCGGAAGGGGTTATGAGTTTTTAGGAAGACTATTAGTTGAAATTGACGAGTTTAATCCGCAATTGGCTGCTCGTTTGATTGACCCTTTGTTGGCCTTTAAGCAATTTGATTCCAATCGTTCTTCTAAAATGCAAGAAGTGTTAGAATCATTGGCATCAACAAAGTTATCGAAAGACCTATTTGAAAAGGTCCAAGCTAGTTTGGCTAAATAGTAAGACCTGTAATAGTTGAGCGGATCAAATAGTGGCAAATCAAGTATATCGTTTTTCGTTGAGCCTAACGGCGCAGGAGTGCATGGAATATTATCAGGGACATTACACATCTATTAAAGTAATGTCTCACATTGGAAAAACGGTGATGTTTCCAGCACATCACATCAGGCCTTTTATGACAAATAATGGAGTAAATGGACATTTTGCTCTTTATTTAGACAGCAATAATAAATTCTTAAAACTAGAAAAATTGAATAAAAATTAAAGAATGCGGTAATTTTAGTTGGGATGTTTTGCACTTAGCTCTTGCGTGGCTATGTAAATGGTGTAATTATTAATAATAATTGGCTCATCCGATGAGCTTAATATCCTCAATTAATTATAAAAAATAAACCTAAAGGGGACAGGGGAGAAAAATATGAGTAAAGGGGAACGCAGGACTGCGCTCAAACCGTTAGCACTTAGTATTGCTGGTGCGTTAATGGCGATGAGTTCAGTTGGGGCAAGCGCTGCAAGTTTTAAACTGGGTAATTTTGACGTTACATTCGACTCGACATTTTCAGCCGGTGCGGCTTATCGAATCGAAGAACGAGACTTTAACAAACACATTGGTAAGTCAAATAACCAGTTGTTTGATTGGAGTGGTTATAAAGGATATGCACCACTTTATCCAAACACCCAAGTTTGGGCCCAAACGGGTTCATACTCGACCAATGGTGATTTAGGTAACCTAAATTACGATTCAGGTGAGTCTTTTTCTGAGGTACTAAAAGGTTTCCACGAGCTTAATGTTCGCGGTGACAACTACGGTGCAGTATTAAGCTTTATGTATTATAAAGACTTTGCAGCAGAAGGTATTGGTTACCAAAACCCTGTTACAGGTCAATCTTACGACATTTGTCGTGACAAAGAAGCAAAAGAGCTTGTTTGTGAAGACTTCCGTGTATTAGATGCCTATCTTTACGCTGACTTCGACTTCAATGACGGTGCGACTCCGGTATCAATCCGTGTTGGTGAGCAAGTTTTATCTTGGGGTGAAAGTACGCTTATCCCTCACGGTATTAATGTAAGCCCTGTTGATATCGCTCGTTTAAGAGCACCAGGTGCTGACCTTAAAGAAGCGTTTATCCCGGTAGGTATGGTTTGGGCCAATGTAGGTCTGAGCGATGCGTTCTCTCTAGAAGCGTTTTATCAATATGAATGGCAAGAAACTTACCTTCCTGCGCCAGGTTCATATCACTCAAGTAATGACTTTGCCGGTGAAGGCGGTCAATTCAACAATATTCAATTAAACTTCGCGTCAAACCCAGACTTAGACCGTGATGGCCTAATTGCCGGTTTAAACGAAGTTGGTATGATGTTAGGTACTGGTGCAGTTGACCAAGAAACTGCAGCGAATATGTACTTAGGTTATGCAACCAAATTTGCCATTCGTAACGATCAAGGCGATCAGTTTGCAAGTGATAGTGGCCAGTTCGGTCTTAAATTAGGTTGGTTCGCAGAAGAACTAAACTACACTGAGTTCGGTTTTTATTACATTAACTACCACAGTCGTCGTCCATTGATCTCGGGTGTTGCATCTGACTTTAGTCAGCAGGCAATAGGCGCTGATTTGACGGTAATGGCATCATCTCAAGCAAATGGTGGCTTAACGGTAGACCAGTTTAATAATCTAAATGCCTTCACAAAGGGTATTATCGTATTCCCAGAAGATATCGAACTATACGGTTTTAGTTTCAACACGACTGTCGGTACAACAGCGGTTTCTGGTGAAATTTCTTACCGTAAAGATGAGCCATTCCAAATCGACGATGCTGAGCTATTGTTTGCGGCAATGCCACAACAGTTAGCAAACGCTGGAATTCGTGGTGAATTGGACGGTTTATCACAATACGGTCGTCACAATATCGAAGGCTGTGACATTCAATCTCCAGAGCTAGGTCAAACTGCAGACGGTTACTGTCGTTTTGATACGCTACAAGCTCAAGCAACAGCGATTCACTCGTTTGGTCCAAGCCTAGGCATGGATAACTTCAATGCTGTGTTTGAAGTTGGTTATGTGAAGATTGAAGACATGCCTGCTCCGGAATTATTACGCTTTAATGCACCAGGTACTGGCCGAAGTGGTCAAGGCTACGATACAGTGGCAGCTGGTGTACTTAATGGTGTACAAAACGGTGTTGCTGAAAACCAAACATTCCCAACTGAAGATGCGTGGGGTTACCGCGTGATTCTAGCGGGTGAAATTAACCGTGTAATGGGTTCATTCAATGTAAAACCTCGTTTTACTTTCTCACATGACGTTGATGGTGTAACACCTGATCCACTTTATTTGTTCATTGAAGACAAGAAGTCAGCGAGCTTAGCTGTTGAAGTTGAGTACCAAAGCAGCTTCTCATTTGGCTTTGCTTATAATACGTTCTACGGCGGTGTTGGTAACTCAAATACTCAAGAAGATCGTGATTACGTCTCTTTCAATGTTAAATATTCGCTGTAAAGGATAACTAAATTATGAATAAGATTACGTTATTGTCTTCTGTTGTTGCATTGGCTTTTGCCTCTGCAGCGGCAGACGCCAAAGTTGCTCCAGCTGAAGCAGCTAAATTAGGTAAAGAATTAACGCCATACGGCGCCGTTATGGGTGCAAATGCTGATGGTTCAATCCCAGCATGGAAGGGTGGTATTACAGAAGCACCTGCTGGTTACACAGTTGGTATGCACCACCCTGATCCGTTCCCGAACGACAAGGTATTGTTCACGATTACAAATGCGAACAAAGACCAGTACAAAGAACACTTGACTCCGGGCATCATCAAAATGTTCGAAACGTACCCTGAAACGTACAAAATGGACGTTTATCAGACTCGTCGTACAGCCTCGTTCCCGCAACACGTTTATGACGCGACTATCGCAAATGCGACACGCGCAGAACTAGTTGAAGGTGGTAATGGTATTACTGGCGCAGCGATTGGTGTTCCTTTTCCGATTCCACAAAACGGTCTAGAAGCAATCTGGAACCACATACTACGATATCGTGGCGAACAAACGACGCGTAACGGTGGTCAAGCTGTCCCTACAGCAGATGGCGACTTCACTTACATTGGTTTTGATGAAGCGATTTCTATTGAGTACTCAAAGAAAGGCGCTACGCCGGCTGAGTTAGAAGAGAGCAACATCCTTTTCCGCTTTAAGCAAAACGTAACTGAGCCTGCTCGTCTAGCTGGTACTGCACTACTAGTTCACGAAACAATGGACCAAGTTAAAAAGCCTCGTCAAGCGTGGACATATAACTCAGGTCAACGTCGTGTTCGTCGTGCACCTAACGTAGCGTATGATGCGCCAGGAACAGCGTCTGATGGCTTACGTACAACGGATGATTTCGATATGTACAATGGCGCGCCAGATCGTTATAACTGGGAGCTAAAAGGTAAGAAAGAAATTTTCATTCCTTACAATAGCTACAAGTTACACAGCGATTCTTTAAGCTATGAAGACATCATTAAACCTGGCCACATTAACAGTGACTTAGTTCGTTGGGAAAAACACCGTGTTTGGGTTGTAGAAGCAACGCTTAAAGATGGCATCAGCCATGTTTACAAAAAGCGTACTTTCTACATCGATGAAGATAGCTGGCAGATCCACATTGCAGATTTATACGATAACCGAGATGAGTTATATCGTGTAGGTGTTGCATATGGCATCAACTACTACGAAGTTCCTACACATTGGAGTACGCTAGATGCGTATTATGATCTAAACTCAAGACGTTATATTGCGATTGGTTTAGATAATGAACAAGAAATGTATGACTTCCAAACGGAACAAAAATCTAGTGACTTTACTCCGGCAGCGCTTCGACGCGCTAACCGATAAGCTAGTATCAAAAACGGTTGGCCTAGCCAACCGTTTTTACCTTTCTATTACAACCCCTTTATTGATTTATATTTAGAGTTCCATGAAAAACATTCTGCAACTTTCAATCTTATTTTCCTTATTGACTTTTAGTCTCTCTAGCATTGCTGAACAAAGTGCTGATGCCGTTCCAGCAGTAAAAAGTCAATTGGCAGAGCAAAGGCTCTTAACGAACATTACAAAAGTAAACAACACTGTTATTGCGGTAGGAGCACGTGGGCATATTTTATTGTCTACTGATGGAACAAACTGGGAACAGGCCAACGTACCTGTAAACGTATTATTAACTTCGATTTCTTTCTCTTCAGAGCTTGTGGGCTATGCAGTTGGTCATGACGCCACGATTTTGAAAACAGAAGACGGTGGTAAAAATTGGACGCTATTAAACTACCAACCAGAATTAGACAGACCATTTCTTTCTGTCTCAACTAGTAAAGATAAAGTAGTAGTAGTTGGCGCCTATGGTATGTACTACGAGAGTCAAGACAACGGTGTAACTTGGGAAAATGTATTCCAAGATGAGCTGTTGATAGAAGACGACCGTTTATACCTTCAAGACATAAAAGAGTTCGAACCAGAGAACTATGAAAAAGAACGCCAATATTTATTGCCTCACTTTAATCAAATTTTGATAACTGACGACACTTGGTACATGGCTGGTGAAGCCGGTTTCTTAGCGCAAAGTGAAAATCAAGGTCAAGACTGGCAACGTATTGATATGGAGTATTACGGCTCTTTCTTTGCCGTAGAAGAGTACGAAGGCAAACTAATTGTGGCTGGTCTTCGCGGAAACATGTTTATCCAAGATGCGGTGTTATCAGGACAATTCGAATGGCAAGGGCAAGTCTTACCAGGTAAAGCAACGCTAAATGACATTTTAATACTGAATGACAAGATTTTCTTGTTTGGTAATTCAGGCAACATGTACTTTACCCAATCAGGTGAAAGCGTTAGTCATCATCTTTTTGAAGATGGTAAGGCTGTTATGGCTGGTGAAGTGCTTGGTGACAAGTTGGTTCTGGCAACTGAGTCAGGCGTAAAGACCCTATTAATTTCAGAATTAAAATAAAAGAGAAAAATAGATGTTTATTCACTCTTTAGAGAATTTTTTGTTTAGGCAACGACTGTTTGTCATTGCGCTATTTGCTGTGTTGACAGCACTATTGGGATTCCAAGCTTCTAATATCGGTTTGGATGCGTCATTTAATAAGAATATTCCTTTGAAACACGAGTACATGCAGACTTACGTGCAGTACAGTGAAGAATTTGGTGGTGCGAACACGGTTTATATTTCGGTCTGTGACCGCGAAGGCGATATTTTTAATCCTCACTTTTTTGATACGCTCAAAAAAGTTCATGATCAACTTTTCTTTATTCCAGGTATTAACCGAACCACTGTTAACTCTTTATATTCACCTAGCACACGTTTCATTGAAGTCGTTGAAGATGGCTTTGCAGGTGGTCCTGTCATTCCAGCAGACTTTCAAGCTGACGAACGCGGCTTAGCGCAAGTTAAACAAAACATCGAAAAGGCAGGCATTATTGGTCGTAGTGTTGCCGATGATTATTCTTGTGCGATGGTTTCGAGTCAGCTGTTGGAAGTAAATCCAGAAACGGGTGAGACCTTAGACTCGATTGCTCTTGCAAACAAACTAGAAGATCAGATCCGTGGCCAATATGAAGATGAGAAAATCTCGATTCATATTATTGGTTTTGCGAAAATGATTGGTGACGTAGCTGCTGGTGCAAAAGGCGTATTAGTCTTTTTTGCCATCGCCATTGCAATCACAAGTTTGATGGTATGGATATTCTGTCGTTCAGCATTGTTAACCGTATTACCGATCGCTTGTTCGCTTATCGCAGTGATTTGGCAGTTAGGTATGTTACATACCATGGGCTTTGGCTTGGATCCTATGTCCATTTTGGTTCCGTTCTTAGTATTTGCCATTGGTGTTAGTCACGGTGTGCAAATGATCAACTCGATCGGCAAACGTGTGCACGAAGGTATGACGGCTAAAGAGGCGAGTTGTGCGAGCTTTGTTAAGTTATTAATCCCTGGCGGAATTGCGTTATTGTCAGACACAGTCGGCTTCTTAACACTACTAAACATCGAAATCGGTATCATTAGAGAGCTAGCGATCACCGCGAGTGTGGGTGTTGCGGTCATTATCTTCACCAATTTATTCCTCCTTCCAGTGTTAGCCTCTTATATCGACTTTGAAAACAAGTTTAAGAAGACAGAGCATGACTCGCATGATCATATCTGGCGTGCAATGTCGTCTTTAACAAAGCCAAAAGTTGCATCTGGAATCTTACTAGTAACTGCATTGTTGTATGTCTTTGGTTATGTGAAGAGCCAAGACATGAAGATTGGTGACATGCAAGCGGGGGCTCCAGCGCTTCATTCAGATTCGCGTTATAACCAAGATACGTTCTTAATTACAGACCGCTACGCGATCAGTACTGACATTCTGAAAGTCATTGTTGAAACAAAAGAGAGCGGCTGTACCTACCATTCTGTAATGGACACGATTGATCAATTCCAGTGGCGTTTAGAAAACGTTCCAGGTGTTCAGTCTGCGGTAAGTTTGAGTTCGGTAGCAAAGGTGGTTAACACTGGCTTTAATGAAGGTAACCTAAAATGGCGTACTTTACCTCGCAACTCGACATCATTAGTACAGTCGACCGCGCGTGTAGAGACGAGTACAGGATTACTGAATCGTGACTGTAGCGTTATGCCTATCGTTTTATTCTTAGAAGATCATAAAGCGGAAACCATTGAACGCATTGTTGATGAAGTCAAACAAGCGCGTTTAGAAATGGAAACAGATGAAGTTAAGTTTAGGCTTGCTTCAGGGACAGCAGGCGTTATGGCTGCAACTAATGAGGCCGTTAAAGCAGCTCAAATTCCAATGCTTTGGTATGTTTACGGTGCAGTGATTATATTATGTTTAGTCAGCTTCCGTTCAGTCAAAGCGACAATCGCGGTCGTCCTGCCGCTCTTTGTGGTTTCAACGTTGGCGCAAGCATTAATGACTTACTTAGAGATAGGATTGACCGTTTCGACTATGCCAGTAATTGCGCTAGGCGTTGGTATTGGTGTGGATTATGGCATCTATATTCTGTCAACAATGGTTGAGTCTATTCGTAATGGTAACTGTTTACGAACGTCTTACTTCAATGCATTGAAAGAGCGCGGTAGCGCAGTATTATTTACCGGATTGACGTTAGCAATCGGAGTAAGTACTTGGGTATTCTCAGCTCTTAAATTCCAAGTAGACATGGGTATTTTGTTAACATTCATGTTCTTAGTAAACATGTTGGGTGCGATTATTGTTCTTCCAGCGCTCGCAGCCTTCTTGTGGAGAAAACAAAACACTGCAGATTAAAAAAAATTATTGAAATTTTTTCTGCATATTTAATTAAAAAAGCGACGTTTAGTCGCTTTTTTATTTAGCGGTAATGCATATCTGCCTATCTAACACATCTGAACAGTGATCCTAATGCGAACGCATTGAAAAAATTCGTTTTAATTAAATCCATATTAGAGCTACACTTGTTGTGTCAAAAAAAATATAACAAATATCAGCATTTAATAGTTATAAGGAAACTGTAATGACCTTGTTACGTAATTCCTCTTCCGTGATCCTTAAAAATGTCTCAAAGCTTATCGCAGACAAGTTGCCGATCGAGCGTCAACAATTCGTCGAGCAGTTTGCTTCAATCCTATTTGAAAACATCTCACAACAAGACTTAGAAAAAAGAGTAGATGTCGAATTATACGGGGCGGCTTTGAGCTTGTTTAATGCATTCAATGAGGCTCATACTGGTCAACCGTTCATAAAAGTCTATAACCCAGAATTAGGCAAACATGGCTGGGAATCAGAACACACTATCATTCAAATTGTAGTGAACGATCTTCCGTTTTTGGTTGATTCGGTGCGAATGGCCCTAAATCGTTTAAATATTACTTCTCATTTATTAATTCATACTCCTATTCGCGTAAACAGAACCAAGAACGGTGAGGTACAAGAATTCGTTGAGCTAAAATCTGACTCTAAATCGACCCACCAACAAACGGTTTTCTTGATTGAAGTTGATCGTCAAACAGATGCAAAGGCCTTAAAGGCAGTTGAAGCGGAGTTAGAGTCTGTTTTAGAAGACGTAAGCCTAGCGGTTGACGATTGGAAACCAGTTCAAAAGAAGCTTCAAGAATGTATTGCTGCTGCTAAGAAGTCTAAAGTTGGAAACAAAGAAACGTTAAAAACAAACATCGAGTTTTTGGAGTGGGTAGCAAACCACAACTTTACTTTAATGGGCTATCGTGAATACAAGGTGTCGCCAGTTAAAGGTGACATGGAGATTAAGCCTGTCGCTGATTCAGGATTAGGCCTGCTCAAAAACAGAGACGAGCAAACGCGGTTATTGTCTAGTTTTTCAAATGCTGCTCGTCAAGAAGCACTTTCGGATAACATTTTGGTTATCACAAAGACCGGTGCTCGTTCTCGAGTTCATCGTCCTGCTTATATGGATCATGTTGGCATTAAAATATTTGATAAAGAGGGCAACGTCGTTGGCGAACACCGCTTTATCGGTCTTTATGGCGCTGCATTTTACAATGCAAGTGTGCAATCAATTCCAATGTTGCGTGAAAAGATAGAAAGAATCGCTGAGAAGTCTAGTTTTGCAAAAGGCAGTCATGCATACAAAGCATTAATGAATGTTTTAGAAACGTATCCACGTGACGAACTAATTCAAGCTAGTGAGCAACACCTTGCCGAAGTGGCGTTGGGTGTTTTGCAAATGCAAGAACGCGATATGACCAAATTGTTCATTCGAAAAGACATCTTTGGTCGCTTTTATTCTTGTATGGTGTTTGTTCGTCGTGAGCGTTATAACACTGCGCTACGTCGAGAGACGCAACAGATTTTGCAACAAGCCATGAATAGTGAAGGCGAAGTCGAGTTTACGACCTTCTTCTCAGAGTCACCTTTAGCTCGTACTCATTATATCGTTCGAGCGACAGATCAGGATATTGAACCTAACGTGAAAGAAATAGAAAACAACCTAAACGAAGCAGCACGAACTTGGGATGATAAATTATCATCAGCATTAATTTCATCTTTTGGTGGGGCCAAAGGCAAAGAGCTTGCAACAAAGTACGGTAAAGCATTCCCATCGTCTTACAAAGATCAAGTATTACCATCAACGGCTACCGTAGATATTAAGCATTTAGAAAAACTTACAGATGAAAACAAGCTGAGCATGTTGTTTTATCGACCACAAGAAGAAAGTGATAAAAATGCAGTTCGTTTGAGTTTGTTCCACAAAGACGAGCCGATTCACCTTTCTGATGTGTTACCAATTCTAGAAAACTTCGGTTTACGCGTTATTGGTGAAACGCCATATCAAGTTAAAACTGAGGAAGGCACGAGCTGGGTGATGGATTTCACCATGCGTTTAACCAATGGAAGTAACTCAGATTTTGAGACAACTCAAGAGTTATTCCAGACCGCGTTTGATGATGTATGGAAAAATAATTTAGAAAACGATGGCTTCAATCGCCTTATCCTAGGTGCAACACTAAGCGGTCGTGAAGCTTCGGTTATCCGTTCATATGCTAAATATATGCGTCAAATTGGTGTGACATTCTCTCAAAGCTACATCGAGAGTACATTTGATCGTTATCCTAAGATTGCGGCGCAATTGGTCGAGTTATTCACGCTTAAATTTAAGCCTAAAAAGGCCAACGAGAAGAAATACGACAAGCTAAAAGATAAGTTACTACTTGAGTTAGATAATGTAGCGAACCTAGATGACGACCGTATTATTCGTCTATACATCACATTGATGGACGCGACTCTACGCACTAACTTCTATCAAAAAGCAGAAGATGGCACGGATAAGCCGTACATTTCATTTAAGCTATTGCCAGAGCAAATTCCAGAAGTCCCACTTCCGAGACCTAAATTTGAAATTTTTGTTTACAGCCCACGTATTGAAGGTGTTCACCTTCGTGGTGGTAAAGTTGCTCGTGGTGGATTGCGTTGGTCAGACCGCATGGAAGACTTCCGTACTGAAGTATTAGGCCTGGTAAAAGCGCAACAAGTTAAAAATACAGTAATCGTACCTAACGGTTCAAAAGGTGGTTTTGTATGTAAGCAACTTCCTACGACTGGTGGACGTGATGCCTTCTTCCAAGAAGGGCAAGAGTGTTACAAAATCTTTATTCGTGGTTTATTAGATGTTACCGACAACATTGTTCACGGCGAAGTAGTACCACCAAAAGATGTAGTGCGTCATGATGAAGACGATACATACTTGGTTGTTGCGGCGGATAAGGGGACTGCAACATTCTCTGATATCGCCAATGCGATTTCAGACGAATATAATTTCTGGTTAGGCGATGCCTTTGCATCAGGTGGCAGTGTTGGTTATGACCATAAGAAAATGGGTATTACTGCACGCGGTGCATGGGAATCAGTCAAACGTCATTTCCGAGAAATGGGCGTAGATTGTCAAACGACTGATTTCACTTGTGTGGCGATCGGGGATATGGCTGGTGACGTTTTTGGTAACGGTATGTTGTTATCAGAGCACACTAGACTGCAAGTTGCCTTTAACCACATGCATATTTTTGTCGACCCTAACCCTGATGCAGCAAGCTCATATGTTGAGCGCAAGCGTATGTTTGAATTACCGCGTTCTTCTTGGGAAGACTACGACAAGTCTCTGATTTCTGAAGGTGGTGGCATATTCTCAAGAAGTGCCAAATCTATTACGTTAACACCTGAGATCAAGAAAATGTTAGGCACCAAAAAGGCGAGCCTAACACCAAATGAGTTTATTCGTGCGGCATTGACGATGCAGGTCGACTTGATTTGGAATGGTGGTATCGGTACTTACGTTAAAGCAACGTCAGAAACAGATGCAGAAGTGGGCGACCGTGCAAATGATGCAGTACGTATCAATGGTTGTGAGCTAAAAGCTAAGATGTTTGGTGAAGGCGGCAACCTAGGTCTAACTCAGCTTGGTCGTATTGAGTTTGCCCAAAACGGCGGTCGAATTAACACAGACTTCGTCGACAACGTAGGTGGTGTAGACTGTTCGGATAACGAAGTTAATATCAAAATTTTGCTTAACCAATTAGTAAACGAAGGTGAGCTAACTAAGAAACATCGTGATCAGTTGTTATACGATATGACAGATGATGTATCACGAATCGTTTTAAAAGACTGTTATCGTCAAACACACACGATTTCTATTACTGAACTCAAAGGTGTAAGTCTTGTAAAAGAGCAATTGCGCTTTATCCACGAGTTAGAAAAAGCGGGCAAACTCGATAGAGATTTAGAGTTTTTACCTAATGATGAAGAAATTGCTGAACGCCAAGCAAAAGGCTTAGGCTTTACTCGTCCTGAACTGTCTGTACTCGTTGCATACGGCAAAATGATTCTTAAAGAGCAGTTTGCAATTGATGAGATCAATGATAACCCGTACTACACACCATTATTGATCAAGTCGTTCCCGCCTAAGTTGCAGGAAAAGTACTCTGAGCAAATTCAGCTTCATCCACTTCGTAAAGAGATCATCGCTACGAAGCTGGCTAATGAAGTGGTTAATGACATGGGCCTTAACTATGTTATTCGAATGAAAGAAGAAACAGGTGCATCGGTCGATGAAGTCCTTACTTGTTACATGATGGCGAAAGAAGTATTTGGTCTTTCGGATATTTGGCAACAAATTGAAGACTTAGACAATAAAGTACCTGCTATTGTTCAAACGGAAATGCTGCACCAAATGCGCCGTACAGTACGCCGTGCATCACGTTGGTTCTTACGTCATCGCAACAAGCAAATGGACTTAGCTCAAACGATCAAGCATTACAAAGCGAACTTTGACAAGCTTTCTACGCATCTTGGTGATTACTTAGTTGCAGGTGAAAAAGCGCAACTAGACTCAGCACAGAAAGGGTTTGAGAAAGAAGGCGTTCCAAGCCACATCGCGGCTTACGTAGCACAACTTTCGTCAATCTTCTCAGTGATGGATATTACTGATGTTGCTTCGTCTACAAAACGAGATGTTGAAGAAGTCGCTTCGTTATACTTCAAGCTTGGTTCTGATTTAGGCCTGCACTGGTTCTTGGATCAGATCACTAATCAACCTGTTGGTAACCACTGGCAAGCACTTGCTCGTGCGAGTTATCGAGAAGAGTTAGATTGGCAACAACGCGCACTAACTGCTGCGGTATTGCATTACAAGTCCTCTAGTAATGATCTAGATGTTATGTACGATGAGTGGCGAGCGTCATTCGATCACATTTTGGGACGTTGGGAACATATGATTGCGGAGTTCAAGACAACTGAAAGTCATGAATTCGCTAAATTCTCTGTTGCATTACGTGAGCTGATGTTATTAAGCCATCATTGTGATACAGCAGTTTAAATAATGTTGTAACTCGAATAAAATACGCCTCGACTCGTCGGGGCGTTTTTGTTTTAGTCATTAACCACCCAAAACCTATTTACCGTTCTATAAGTACCGTTTAAAAGGAACACTGCATGTTTTTCGATTTGGCAAAGAAGTTTATGTTTAGTAAAGACCCAGAGTGGGCTCATGACTTTGCATTAGATAATTTAAGTCGTTTTGCTCATACACCACTTAGTCTTGCATGGAAGCAGAGCTTGCCAAATAAGCCGGTTGAACTTCTTGGAATGACATTTCCCAACCCAGTTGGATTGGCTGCTGGATTAGACAAAAATGGTCGCTGTATTGATGGGTTTGGACAAATGGGTTTTGGTTTTATCGAAATCGGTACAATCACACCATTGGCTCAGCCTGGCAACGACAAGCCTCGAATTTTTAGGCTGCCAGAGAAAAACGCCATCATAAACCGCATGGGTTTTAATAATGGCGGTGTCGATGCACTTGTGGAAAATGTTAAAAAAGCACAATACAAAGGTATTTTAGGCATTAATATCGGCAAGAATAAAGACACGCCAAATGAGCTCGGTCATGAAGACTACGTAAAATGTATGCATAAGGTGTATGAATACGCCGATTACATTACTGTAAATATTTCCTCACCGAATACACCTGGACTTCGCGATCTACAATTTGGTGAGTCATTAACGACTTTATTATCTGCAGTAAAATCCACTCAGCTTGAGTTACAAAGCACGCATAATAAATACGTACCAGTATTGGTGAAAATAGCACCTGATATGGACGATGTCGCGATTGCGCAAGTGGTTGATTGTATTGTTACAGAAGGTATGGACGGTATTATTGCCACTAATACGACGTTATCTCGTGATGCGGTTAAAGGCTTAGAGCACAGTGAAGAGATGGGTGGCTTAAGCGGTGATCCTGTACGTGACATGAGTACCGAAGTCATCAGAAAAATTCGCGATATTAACGCGACGATTCCTATTATTGGCGTTGGCGGTATTGGTAGTGCGAAAGCTGCAAAGGAAAAGTTAGAAGCCGGTGCGAACCTAGTTCAGATCTATTCTAATTTTATTTATCAAGGCCCTAAATTAATTAAAGATATTGTCGAGTCTCTCTAATATAGTTGACACGAGATCCTGCCCTTAATATTCTGCTGTATAACAAATATGCAAAAAAATAGGGCAGGCAGTTTTGGCGACAAGTACAAAAGTTGATTGGAATTGGTTGATCAACTCAGATACGAATGGTTTGGAGCTAAAGTTAGCAGACAACATAACATTTAAAACAGGTATTAAAGGTTCAGAACTTAATGGTAATTGTTATGATGGTGGATGCTTTACCACTTCTGATGCATTTGTTTATAGTTTGCATCGCGACAAGTTCGCGACATTACCTATCAATGAAGAGCATGCCTTTACTCTCGCCATCAATGCCACAGTGGCGACTCATTATTTAAGGCCTTTAGCGACAAAAAGCTGGTATTTTGAGCTAGCAAATAATGATTTATGTCGACCTGTTCAAGCAGGTGACTGGGTCAGCTTGAATGCCATTAATGAAGCCATATATTTAGTTTTAAACACAGATAATACAGCGTCTGACATTATGTTAGTCAGTTCTGAACACCAAATAGATGACCAACGTGTGTTTGTAAGAGGTAAAACCCTCCGTGTTCATAACGATAGACTCAATCCAGTGTTGTATGAAATACAGGAGCATCAATTGTGAGTAGTAACAGCAATCGAGTCGTAATATTAGTCGCCGACGGGTTAGGTATTGGCAGTGCAGCTGATGCAGATGCCTTTGGCGATGTTGGTTCAAACACCTTTTTTCACATTTATCAGCACATGTTATCCGAACATAACCATGTTTTAAAAGTACCCAACTTAGCAAAGCTAGGTTTGGTCAAAGCGTGTGAACAAGCCAATAATTTGTCATTTGATGCCTTTCCAATTCACCAAGTAGAGGGCGCGTATGGACACATGCAAGAACTTTCTACGGGTAAAGATACACCAAGTGGACATTGGGAAATGGCTGGTGTACCCGTGCTGTTCGAGTGGGGCTATTTTAAAGAAAAAACCAACAGTTTTCCGAGCGAGTTCATCGATGAATTAGTTGAGAAGACAGGTGTACCGGGGATTCTTGCCAATCGTCATGCTCCAGGTACAGATGTATTAACGTGGCATGGTAAAGAGCACATCGAAACAGGTAAACCAATTTGTTATACAAGTGCGGACTCCGTATTTCAAGTCGCGGCTCATGAGTCTCATTTTGGGCTTGATAGGCTTTACGAGTTTTGTGAAGTTGCTCGTGAGTTACTTGATAAGTACAACATCGGTCGTGTCATCGCACGTCCTTTCGTCGGTGAGGCGGAAGACGAATTTAAGCGTACAGGAAACCGCCGTGATTATTCAGTTTTACCACCATCGCCTACGGTATTACAACGCAACACGGAAGCCGGAAACGAAGTGATTAGCATTGGTAAAATCAGTGATATATATGCTCATCAAGGCATTACCAAAAAAATTAAAGCGACGGGATTAGAAGCTTTAATCGATACGACGATAGAACAGATGGGCCAAGCCCCGTCCGACAGTATAATATTTACTAACTTGGTCAACTTTGACCAGGACTATGGGCATCGCCGTGACATTAAAGGATACGCAGAAGCACTCGAATACTTTGATACGAGAATGCCAGAAGTCCTTGAACAGTTACAAGACGGCGATTTGTTATTAATCACAGCCGATCACGGTTGTGACCCAAGTTGGCCTGGTACGGATCATACCCGTGAGTATGTGCCTATTTTGGCTTACCGTCATGGTATGAAAGAAGTGAATTTGGGGCTTCGAGATACGTTTGCCGATATGGGGCAGACCATCGCTGACAAACTCAATATTCAAAAAACGGAATACGGTACGAGTTTTTTCAGTCAGCTAAATTAGCCAAATTAAGGGGCAGTTTATGCAATTTGAACACAAAGCGAGATTAAAACGTTTTGGATTCTTTTTTTACTTATCAAGACAACTGCCCCTAGTATTTCTGGTTTTTACTAGCTGTTCTATTTTTGCAAGTAACCCAGAACGACTTGTTCATTCTGATACAGCGGCGATGCCGAGAACGGTCACTGTAACGGGAGTGGGGCAGGCCACTGCATTGGCCGATACTGCAACCCTTCGCTTATCCGTGGAGGATACTCGATTGACGAGTCTAGAAGCGAAGTCATCGGTCGACACTAAAGTAAATCAATTTTTAATGAGCCTTGAAAAACTTGGCATAACGTCTGACGTGATAAATGCTGGATTACTGCGCACTTCACCTCAGTACGAATACTTGCCGAATTCAAAACGTCAAATCATTGGTTACCAGGCCTCTAGAAATATTTCAATTAAGCTCTTTCCACTCGATACTTTAAATGAAGTGATGGACCTAGCACTTTCAATGCAAATAAATAGCATTCACGGCGTAGAGCTCAGTCTTTCAAACGCCGATGAATATAAGCAAAGTGCGTTAAGGGAAGCGACTCAAAATGCAACCGAACAAGCCAAATGGCTAGCGTCTGCCTTCAAAGCCGAATTAGGGCCAATAAGAAAAATCGACACGCTCTCACACGGGCACAATGTTAAACGCATGTCGAATAACATAGAAGCGGTTCAATTACGCAGTTCACCAGGTGAAATGGGGCAGGGCCAATACTTGTTCGAAAAATTAACCTTTGATGCTAAGTTACAAGTGGTCTTTGATTTGGTACCTTTGTCAGATTAAATGAATAATCTTTAACAACCACAATTCCTACTGTGTTTTGATGTTTTACCTATCCCAGGGTTAAATGTATTTGTCGGATCTAAAGATCGATAAAAATCCTTAAGTGTTTGTTCAGCTTCATATAAGTGCCCAACATTATGCTCGGCTGGATATTTGGCGCCTTTTTCATCCAGAAGCTTAAGTATGTCGGCTTTTAGTCGCTCGGGATTGACTCCTTTTTTTAAAATATAGTCTTGGTGAAAAACGTGACAGAAAAAATGACCATAATACAAGCGCTGTTCAAGACGGCTGGTAATGTGCTCAGGAAGATTTTCGACCCAATTGTGTTCATTTCGTTTAAGTGCAATGTCTAAGGCTAGTATCTCACCAACTTCTTTTGTGTGAATTTGCTGATAGCGAGTTGCCGCTCCCGCGGCAACAAATCGATGCAAGTAGGCTGCATCCGTTTCCTTTTGATCGCAAATCAAATAATGACTTGTTGCATGGTGTTCAGTCATGAATTCCGTTAAGAATCGTTGTGCCTCTGTTATCCCATCATCAGTCATTTTGAGGATAAGATGATGTTCGTAGTTTTGATTCATTTCTATGAGACGCTTGGGAAGGTGCGTAGGGAGTAATCGGCTACAAAACTGGAAAAACTTATCTGTAGTGTTTGCTGGAAATAAACCTATATTATTCAGTAAACCATCTATTTTATTTTTTAATTTGAACAAATAAGGTAACTTGTTTGTTCCCAGTTTCTTTACGCTTAAATAGAGATCTTTACCGTACGTTTTCGCTATATTGAACATATCTCTATGCAGATACTCACCTATATCAGGTAGGTGTTCGAATTCGCTTAGAATATGACGACGTAATTTAGTCAAAACGGTAGCGTCATTTGTACCAATATAAAAAGTTTGTTCCTTTTGTGGTTTCTTAAATGTATCTAATCGAACGGCAAAGACGGCTAATTTGCCCGCGCAACCACTTGCTTCATAAAGTCTTTTCGGATCGGCATTAAATCGACTTGGTGAATCTGCATCTATATCTCTAAGTGTCGCTTCGTAATCCTGAGCGCTTGCACATTTGTCCGAAACGGTGACTGACATATCAAATTCGCCGTTTTCTAAATTGGTCAAAATAGTTTCTGGATCATTACCTAGTTCAATATCTAAATGGTTAACTAGTTTCAAATTCCTTTGCTCGTCAAGTTGGGCGTATAGAGCAAGTTCAGTGTAAGCCGGTCCTCTTTTTACTAAAGCTCCACCTGAATTATTCGCGATTCCACCTATGACGGATGCACCTAAGCAAGAAGAACCAATGACTGAATGAGGAGTTCGGTTATAGGCTGTTAACGTTTTCTCTAGTTGATTTAACGTCGCACCCGCAAAGCTTATTACTTGTTCGGCGTTTCCAAGCGTAAACAACTTGTTCATAGCGAGTGTATTGATGATGACAATTGGCCTGTCGTAGTCAACGCCACTTGGCGTCGAGCCCTCCGTAAGGCCGGTATTTGCACCTTGCATAATGATGATTGCATTTTCATCAATGCATATCTGTAAACAATGCCAACAGTCTAAGAGCGTGTCAGGAAAAATGACGGCCAAAGCATCGCCTTCACCAGAGCGCCAGCCTTGACGAAAGTGTTTGCTTTGATTATGGCCTGTTATTAGCCTCGAAGGACCTAATTTCTCAGCTAGTCGTTTAATTAATTTAGGGTTTTCCATAATCTGACTCAATCGTTTTTATTCTGCACCCATGCTAATTTAAAATGGTGCTAAGTGATAACTTTTTCCTGTTTTAGCGAAAAACAAAAGGGTAAAATTAATTGTCATCAATTATTCATTTTTCTTAACGTTTGATTATTGTATATTCAAACAGAAGTGTAATATTTGCTGCACTCGTACAATGTTGGGTCATAATAGGTCGTATAAGAATGTTAAAGCGCAGATGGTTAGATTACTCAAAGTTAGGGCTGTGTTACCTTTCTTTAGCAACTCTATGTCCCGAGGTAATCGCTAAAAGTGAACAAGGCCAAGATAAAGCTGACCCAATATTTTCAATTGAACACATTCAGCTACCACATATTAAATACGCAACCCAAATTACTCATAAAGACAGGGTCGAATCTGGAGGGTTTTCTGCGTTGTGGGCCAGCGCGGATTGCAGTGAGTTTATTTTTGTTTCTGATTACAGCCAAGTGAATGAAACAGAATTACTAGCGCAACCGGTAAAACGTTCGGGGTGGTATCACACACAAAATGTGTTTGATGAAGATGGTCGCTTAATCAAGCTCGATATAAAGCATCAAGGTGTGTTAAAGCATTTGAATTCGACTAACCTGAAAGGTGCAGCAGAGTCGATAACAACATTCGAAGAGGGCTTTGTAATATCTTTTGATGATACCGGTGACTTGTGGTTTTACAATGCTCCAACAACTAATATGGAACCGCATTCTCGTTCTTTTAACGCATCAAATCATCCTCTAAACCAAACTCCGACTCTCTTTATCCAACAACCCAACTTTGGTGAAGGCAATGCTGGCTTGGAATCTATTGCTAGACTTGCTGACGGCACTTTTTTGTCAGTGTGGGAAAAGAATAAAAAAAGCAGTGATAGTGTCCCAGTTAGCATTCATAAAATAAGTAAAGCGGATAAAAATGTTGCAATAACGGCATCCAAGTTTACTGAATATGCGGCCATCTCTAGTCCAAAAGACCTCACGGTACTTAACGATGGAACCGTTATTGTATTGGAAAAAGATTGGTTAGGTAAAAAAGGCTCACGATTACGACTAAGCGAATTACATATCGACAAAATGGAACAAACCAATTACTTCGATCATACGTCAGTTCTTTATGATAATTTTGAGGGAATGGCGAGTTGTACTATGAACAACAAAGAGTGGATATTTATCGTTTCAGATGACAATGGGGATTGGCCTCGTCGGCATTTTGAAGATAAAGGGATCCCAAGACAAAAGACTTTGTTAGTCGGTTTTGAAGTAAACCGACTCCTGAATAGAAATTAAATACCACTAAAGCATTTGCCTTATTTGGACAGAATAAGGCGACTTATAGAACAAGATCACCTAAACCACTTTTAAAGACAGTTATTTTTGAGTAGCATCATCGCCTCATCAGCAAATTAAATTCTCGAATAAAAACAAAAAAGAGTAATTCATGGCCCAGCTATATTTTTACTACTCTGCAATGAATGCAGGTAAATCTACGACATTATTACAGTCGTCTTTCAACTACAAAGAACGAGGCATGGAGCCACTAATTTATACAGCGGCCATAGACAACCGTTATGACGTCGGAAAAGTGACGTCGCGAATCGGACTTGAAGCTCCAGCCCAAGTCTTCAGTGAAAACACCAATTTGTATGATGATGTATCGCGATTGCTCAAGAGCCGTAAAATCGACTGTATATTGGTAGATGAGTGTCAATTTCTAGCTAAAGAACAAGTAAAGCAGCTGACGGACGTAGTTGACCAACTTGGCATTCCTGTTTTGTGTTATGGCTTGCGCACTGACTTTTTAGGCGAGTTGTTTGTTGGGTCTCAATATTTGCTAGCATGGGCAGACAAACTTATTGAGCTTAAGACGGTATGTCATTGTGGTCGCAAAGCAAATATGGTCCTACGTACTGACGAAAACGGCAATGCAATCGCTGATGGTGACCAAGTTCAAATTGGTGGCAATGACCGATATGTGTCTATGTGTCGCAAGCACTACAAAGAAGCATTAGGGAATTAGTTGATATTGGTTCGCTTTTCTTATGAATCAGGTCAGGAATAACCCCTTATAAACACTTAATTTCTTCGGAGTAATTTAACGACATGACGACTGTGCATGAAAGACTGACTCAACAGCTCGAGTTTATTTCAGAGTTGGATAGGCTCAAAGCAGTAAAACGCAAAGCATTGATAAAATGCGATGATAATCGATATGAAAATAGCGCAGAGCACAGTTGGCATATTGCTATGGCTGCTCAAGTACTTCACCAATATGCAGAAGAGCCAGTGGATTTGTCACGCGTTACCCAAATGCTGCTAATCCATGACATTGTAGAAATAGACGCTGGTGATACGTTTGCGTTTGCAGAACAAGTGGATTTGGACGCACAAGCTGAGAAAGAAGAAGCGGCGGCAAATCGCATTTTCGGTTTGCTACCGGGTGGTCAATTTGAATATTTTAAAGCGTTGTTTATCGAATTTGAAGAGAGTAAAACAGCAGATGGCCGCTTTGCTAAAGCAATCGATAGAATCTTACCTCTCATTCAAAATATGCAAAATGAAGGTGGTAGCTGGGCTCAACATAGTGTTAAAAAATCTCAAGTTTTGGCGCGTAATCAGTATCTTGAGGAATTAGCACCAAAACTTTGGACCTTTGCTAAGTCACAAATTGAGATCGCCTGTGAGAAAGGTTGGTTAACTGACGAATAATTCAAGTCGTTCATCCTAGTAACCCTTGATTAAAAATTGCACGAGGCCATGACAGTTGTTATTTTGGTTTTAATTATAATAACAACATGGTCTCAACATGAACGTAAACCAAACTCACTTTTTTAAGAAAAAAAAGAATAACTCCGCGCCTTTCACTCTAGGTCGTCGAATGAATGTTATCGCTCAAAGTGTGGCATTGATGTTGACCACCTCTTTATTTGTTGCACCAGTGTCTGTAGCACAGACATATACACAAACAGAGTTAGAAGCCCTAACTAAGACGTCATCCATCGAAGAAATTCAATCTTTAATGTTGGAAGGAAAGCTGACGAGTGTGCAACTTACTCAGTTTTATTTAAATAAAATAGAAAACGAAGATCATAAATATAATGCGGTGATAGCTGTCAACAAAGAGGCACTTAACATCGCATCAAGACTGGATGCAGCGTTAGAGCAGTACAAAGGTAAAAAGTTACCTGCATTATTTGGTATGCCAATCTTATTAAAAGACAATATTGAATCTGAAGAAAATGCGACAACAGCTGGCTCACTTGCTTTAAAGGATAATTTCACAAAACGCGATGCCACCTTAACGGCAAATTTAAGAGCGCATGGGGCGATAATTCTCGGTAAAACAAACCTAAGTGAGTGGGCAAACTTTCGCTCAGAACGCTCTTCTAGTGGCTGGTCAGCTATCGGTGGCCAAACAAAGAACCCTCATGATGTCAGTCGAACACCTTGCGGTTCTAGTTCTGGCTCTGGAGCTGCGGTGGCCGCCAATTTAGCAATAGCTGCAATAGGGACCGAAACCAATGGCTCAATTACTTGTCCTGCTGCTGTTAATGGTATTGTAGGAATGAAGCCTACCGTTGGCTTAGTGAGCCGCTTCGGTGTCGTACCTATCTCCCCAACACAAGATACTGCAGGTCCAATGGCTAAGTCTGTAGGCGATGCAAAACGTATTCTTTTTGCAATGCAAGGAAGAGACAAACTTGATAAACAAACGGCTGCAGAGGGAATAAAAAAGGTAACAGAAAATGTTAAAACACTTCCAGTAGATGGCCTACGACTTGGTGTAGTCTATTCATCTGCTCAAAGTCACGAGCAAGTTGACGACGTGTTTCAAGAGATATTGACGACATTCACAACAAATGGCGTAAAACTCGAGCCTAATTTAAAATTTGAAAGTTATGATGGCTTTTGGGCGGATTCTTATCAGCAACTTTTAAGAGAGTTTAAAACATCTCTAAATCATTATTTTTCTACCTTGCCGGGCGATGTTCCAAATGAGTTCAATACATTAACACTAAAAAAATTGATTGAATTTAACAACGCTAATAAAGCGTTAGAAATGCCATATTTTCAACAAGAGATATTTGAAAAATCGCAAGCGACAGACGGAATGAATACACAGAGATTTAAAAACTTAAAGGCTAAATTGCAAAGAGTGACTGGAAAAGAGAACATCACTAAACTCATTGAAAAACATAATTTGGATGCGTTAATTGCGGTCACACGAGGACCTGCGTGGAAGATTGATAAAGTTAATGGCGACAACAGTAATGGTGGTGTGTCAACGTTTTCGGCTATATCGGGTTATCCGCATGTGACAATTCCGATGGGTAAGCTTCATGGGTTACCACTAGGCATTTCAGTTATGACTAATCACGGTGAAGATGAAAAAGCGTTAAATGTTGCAGCTACTTTAGCGTCGCTAATTAAGAAGTAGCGCTTATTTTTTTATTGAAGTCCAGTGCAGATTTCTCTCTGCACTGGACTATTAAGGATCACAATGTCAGGTGAAACAAACCTAAACTCACTACTTACTAATATAAATCCCGTTTTACACGATGAAAAGTTTGTTTTCTGTTGTTTTGATGGAGATGCATTTTTTGCCACAGGCATAAAACCAAAAGCATTGTTTTATGAAGAAGAAGGGCTAACTGTGGTGTTAACTGACAAACAAGCCAAACAGTTAGGTCATGACACAACTAGCACCTTTAGTATGCTCACCCTACAGGTTCACTCCAGTTTAGAGGCGGTGGGTCTGACTGCGGCTGTTTCGGCGGCACTGACCAATGCCAATATAAGCGCTAATGTCATTGCGGCGTATTATCACGACCATATTTTTGTGCCAACAAACAGGGCAGAAGAAGCATTAAAAGTGTTAAATGAGCTGGCGAGTAAAAATAACACCAAGCCGATTTAATGGATTCATTCAGCGGAGTTCCACATTTTCCAGTTTGTCTATCGAACCTAAAATAAGAGTTTAAAATTATAAGGTTTTTAGAAACGTTATCTTTAAAAACAGGTTCCTTTAAAAATACTTAATTAACGTAAATGTGACATTTTTGTTAATAATTGTTGCGATCTCTTTTTAAGTGGTGTTAAAATGTCTGCCCAACCGAACAGTAGCAAGGTTTTCTAGGCTACTCGTCTGTATTTTTCAAATGTATGATTTTTACCTACCACCTCTTATGGATGGTATTTTTTTGTGCGCGTGATTTATGCAGATTTGAGTGTTTAGTCATTGATACTGTCATCTCAGGTTGGGCGTTCCTTCAGTAACGACTGACGAGCATCTGAGATACAAACATTGTAATCATCGTCTTAAATGAGGAACAAAAATGAACTCAAATAATGGTTCGAGCGCACGTGTGCGAGTATTAAACCCGGTAGCAGCGGCTACGGTATTTGCATTAACTACGTCTGCATTTGTGGCACCAACTTTCGCAGAGGAAGCTCAAGCGAAAGAAACAGAGTCAAAAATGGAGGCGATCACAGTTACTGCAACTAAGCGCTCTCAAGTTATTTATGAGGTGCCAATTGCAATGAGTGCATTTAGTGGTGACGCACTTGCTGAGCAAGGTATTACGGGCATCACAGATGTAGGTAAGTTTGTTCCTAACTTAAACATCACGGGCTTCTCAGCCGGTCACACTTCTTCAGCTAACCCATTTATTCGTGGTATTGGTCTGCAAGATCACTTAATCACAACGGATCCAGGCGTAAGCATCTACGTTGATGGCGTTTATCTAGGCCGTCAAGTTGGTCAAAACTGGAACCTAAACAACATCGACCGCATCGAAGTATTACGTGGTCCTCAAGGCACACTATACGGGCGTAACTCAATTGGTGGTGCGATCAACATCATCACAAAACAGCCTAACGCGAAAGCTGAAACTAAAGTATCTGCTGAAGTTGGTACACGTGGTCGCTTAAAAGGTGACGTATTTGTTAATCGTGAAATTTCTGAAGGCGTTGCTTTTAACTTTAATGCTGGCTACAACCGCCGTGACGGTCTAGGCAAATTCATCAACCTTCCAGAAGCGAAATGGGATGTAGGTGAAAGCGAAGAAATGTATGGTCGTTTCTCGGTTAAAGTTGAAGCATCGGATGACTTGTCTTTTGTTGTAACAGCAGATGCAAACGACGGTAAAGGTGGTTTACGTCCTTACACAACTAAAATTAACGAAGTCCCAAATGGTGCTTATTACACAGGCATGCGTTTTGGTTCTCCAACGCCAGCTGGCCCACTTCGCAATAGCGATGTCGCTGCAGACCCTTATGATAATGCAACAGGCACTATCGAGGTTACTGAAGTAACAAACAAGGCAAGTGGTTTATCTTTCACTGCTGACTACGACATTAATGCTGACCTAGGCGCTAAATTCATTATCAGTAACCGTACTTCTGAGTACAAAGCTGGTTTGGACGATGATGCAACGATTTATGCCATGGACCATTACCCAGAGCGTGGTGAAGCAGACCAAACGTCTGTTGAATTACAACTTAACGGCTACTTAGGTGAAGTAGACTTTGTTTCTGGTTTATACTGGTTTAAAGAAGAAGGTAAAAACCGTCAGGGTGAAGACTCTAGCTTTAACGGTTGGTCAAATACACTTCAACTTGATCAAGAAACGACAAGTCGTGCCGTATTCGTAAACGTTGGTTATGACGTAACGGATGAGCTACGTGTTTCTGGTGGTTTACGTCACACAAGCGATGAGAAAAAAGCAACGGCATTTGTTGGTCAAGCAACTGGCCCTGCATATGCAGAAGACGATTGGAGCCAGGTTTCTTTCGACCTTTCAGCTAACTACACAATGGAAAACGGTTTAAACCTTTACTCGAGCATTCAAAGTGGCTATCAAGGTGGTCAGTTCCCAGCTCGTCCATACTGCTTATTCGGCAACCCAGAGTGTTTCGTTGCTTCTGATAACATCACTGCTGTTAACTACGAAGTAGGTCTTAAAGGTCAAGTTACAAGTGACTTCAATATGAGCGTTGCTTTCTTTAACACTGAATACGAAGACTTACCTTACCAAGTTAACACAGTAACTGATTCAGGTTTTGACACTAAGAACCTTATCGTTGAACAAACGTCTCGTGGTATCGAATGGGAAAGCACATGGTTGGTCACTGACAACTTAACACTTCACACAAGCGCAGGTTTCATTGACGTAGATGTTGAAGAGCAAGCAGGTGTTAAACCGGTAGCACCGTTAACTCCTGAGTTAACAGCATCAATCAGCCCATCATACTTGTTTGAATTAGAAGACGGTTCAACAATCAACACGCGTATTGACTTCTCATACCGTGACGACATGTACGGTGAGCCAAGCTCAGACCCTGCGCGTAATACTGTAGTTGAAGCTCGCACTTTAGTTAATTTGGACGTGTCATACTCTCCAGTTGATGCAGATTGGACTGTTTCTTTCTACGGTCGCAACATCACTGATGAGCGTTATGACGATGCACGTTTAAACACTGGTGATTACCTTCTAGTGATTAAGAGCAACGATGCAAGTGAGTTTGGTGTTCGTTACACAAACTCTTTCTAATTTGAATTAGAAAATAATCTTGTTTGAAAAAGCGCCTTAGGGCGCTTTTTTGTTATTATCGGTTCGATAAGAACGACTTGAAATACACGTCGTTAGAATAAAGCTCACGCCAAATTATAAAAGGAAATGAAATGCTTTTAGGGATAGATCATGTCGCCATTATTTGTTCGGATTATCCTAAATCCAAACACTTTTACTCTGAATTACTCGGTCTGCCTATCATCCACGAGGAATACAGAACAGAGCGAGACTCTTATAAACTAGACTTGGCTTTACCGGATGGTTCACAACTCGAATTGTTTTCCTTTCCAGAAGCACCTGAAAGACCGAGTTTTCCTGAAGCGCAGGGGTTGAGGCACTTATCTTTTCGCGTCAATGATATTGACGCTGCAGTAAAATGGTTGAGTAACAATAACATTTCAACGCAACAAATAAGAGTTGATTCTATTACCAACCGCCGTTTTGTTTTCTTTAATGATCCTGATGAGTTACCTCTTGAGCTTTATGAAAGATGAGGAAATGTAAATAACAAAATAAAAGCCACCTCAAAGATAACTTTTTGCAATAATTGACTATATTTAACATTAGTTAGTTAACTCTTCGTGTTTTGAAAGAGGCAAAAATGATAGAACCACGTATTCCGGTAGAAGAACAAAAGCGCATTGAAACATTACATGCCATGCAATTGTTAGACACCGCACCAGAAGAACGTTTTGACCGATTAACAAGAATGGCAAAGCGAATGTTCGGAGTGCCCATTTCACTGGTAAGTTTGGTGGACTCAGATAGGCAATGGTTTAAGTCGAAACAAGGGTTAGGGGCAGAAGAGACGCCCAGAAATATTTCTTTTTGTGGTCATGCAATTTTAGGTGATGATATTTTTGATGTTCCTAATGCACTCAAAGATGAGCGTTTCTACGACAACCCTTTAGTCACAGATGCGCCACATATTCGTTTTTATGCAGGTTGTCCGCTAAAGGCAACAAATGGTCTCAAATTAGGGACCATTTGTTTAATAGATGAAAAGCCGCGGGAACTATCGGAAGAAGATAAACTGTTACTTCGTGATTTGGCTTTGATGGTTGAGCAAGAAATTGCATCTATTCAGCTCGCAACCCTTGATGAATTAACCGCTTTAAACAACCGTCGTGGATTTATGTCAATGGCCAATCATCTAATGGCGACGTGCACACGAAGTGAACAACCCGTTAGTATGCTTTTTTTCGATCTTGATAAGTTTAAGCCAATTAATGATAAATATGGTCACCTTGAAGGTGATAGGGCATTAATTGCATTTTCAAATGCAATGCGAACTGTGTTTAGGCAATCAGATGCAGTTGCAAGAATTGGTGGTGATGAGTTTGTTGCATTTTTAACAAATGCCGACCGACGGGAGACAGAAATTGTGCTTGAACGCTTCAACAAAGAAATAGAACAATTTAATGAGCAAAATGAAGCAGATTGGCAACTTGAATATAGTGTAGGCGTCGTGTCTTTAAAACCGATGCCTGGAGATACGATCGAACAACTACTAGCCAAGGCAGATAATGAGATGTACAAGCAAAAAGCTTCAGAACGATAGAGTTGAACTGTTACATTTTAAAACGCTTTACAACGGGTTTAACAGAGTCAAATTATAAGCTTGTTTTTTGTATTGTGATTGGAGTTTTCAGTTGTTAAACGAAAAAACAATTAATCAGTATAATGTTCAAAAATTTCTATAAATTTGTCGGTTAATTGGGTGTACGCATCCACCACATCAGGATCAAACTTCTTGCCTTTTTGCTCGACAATAAATTTGTTTACCTCATCAAAGCTCCACGCGTCTTTGTAACACCGTTTGGTCATCAACGCATCAAACACATCAGTTAAAGCAACTATACGACCATAGATATGGATATCGTCGCCTTTTTTCCCGGCTGGATAGCCACTTCCATCCCAATTCTCGTGATGCTCAGCGGCTATTATTGCTCCCGCTTTCATTATAGGGAGATCTGATTGGGCTAATACGTTTTTTCCTATCTCTGCGTGAGTCTTCATAACGTCCCAACTTTCGCCTTCAAGTCGTCCCGGGTGATTCAATACGTTGTCTGGAATACCGATCTTTCCAACGTCATGAAGGGGGGCGGCGAGAAATAACTCTTGTGCATCATCTTCACTAATGCCTAAATGCAATGCCAATTCTTTGGAGTAAAGAGCGACTCTACGAACGTGGTTACCGGTTTCCTTGGAACGTGTCTCAGCCACTTCACAAATAGAATAAACAATTTCTTCTTGGGTTTTACTTAACTGGTTATTTAGTCGAATATTCTCTAGCGCTATCGCTATATTTTTACAAAATACAGACAGAATATTTGGATCGAAGGTTAAAAGGTCAGTTTGGCCCTCTAAGTATAGGATAAGCTCTTTTTGACCATGGGTTGAAATATAAAATGCTTCCTCTTTATTGACGACCATTTCGTTACGAGGATAGTTACCACTCCTAAATTTTTGGAGTAATTTATTGGTAATTTTATCGTGAGCGTCTTTAACGACACCGTGATCTATACACGCAACGAGTTCAATATCAGATGCTTGTTTTTCAGCGAATGCAGACGTAGTTTGTGCGACAACGACCTCTGCATCAATATGCATCATTGCTGCCATCTGTTGCAGGGCACCACGGGCAAACCCTTTAAAACTCGGAATTTGTAATAGAGAGGCGGTGGAATCAATGATTTGTTCTAGGCCAATACGAGTTCGATTAATGGCGGTAATATCACGATAGGAGCGCAAAGCAGAATAAACCACCGTATTAAGCTTTTGATTTGTTAGTTCGGTTTTTTCTTTGTAGTCATTGATATCGTATTTTTTGATGACTTCATATTCTGGTGCTTGGCCCGGTTGTCCAGTGCGCAGTATAATTCTAACGTGGTGGTTATCTAGTTTTGTACGAATTACGTCAACTAAATCTAGCCCTGCCGACTCACTTTCCATCACCACGTCTAATAGGATAATGGCGATATCAGGTGTATTACTGATGATTTCCTCCGCTTCAGACGCCGAATATGCGTGCAAAAAAGTCAATGGTTTATCGACAAATGTAAATCCACTTAACGCTAGTTCAGTAACGTTATGAATTGACGCTTCATCATCAACAATAAGAATTTTCCAGCCTGTATGTTCTATTTTATTTTCAATTAACTCTTCAGTTAACTCTTCAAGCGAAAATAGCGGGGATTCATCACTATTAGACATTACCAATACCTCAAAAATCATCTACGTTTAAAGGTAGTCACAGTTTATTAAAGTCACAAGATGCAAAATAGGAACAAACTTAATTCGATGTTGTTAGGAAACTTACTATTTGTAGTAGGGACAGTGGCGCTTATCATTTTGTTTTTTGTGGATGAACAATCCAAAGGGTTTATGGAGTGGAGCTATGAAACGAAGGTAATTGTATTGGCAAGCGTCGTAACAATTCAATTGATTTTCGTCTTTGGCTGTTATGCCTGGCTTAGAATAGGCCAATCAGACGACGCTAATGAAATATTAGAAACCCTTTATAAGGTCCAAAACCTAGATTTTGAGGAACGAATTAAGGTAACCAATAACTTAGATAAAGAGCACAGACTTATATATAACAGTTTCAATCAAGTCATTGATGAATTTAACTATAATTGGAAGAACCTTAATTTAGAGTTGTCGGACCTAAAATCTGAATTTGAACAGGTTAAAAAAAACCAAGAGGACGTTATAGAAACGGAAAAGATGGCCTCTTTAGGGCGGCTAGTCGCTGGTGTTTCTCATGAGATAAATACCCCGTTAGGAATCGCAGTGACGGGCATGACTCATTTACAAACACAAAAGGTTAAAACTGAGGAGTTATTAAAGGCAGGCAAAATTTCGGCAAAAGATCTCAAGTTATTTTTACATGATGCAGATAAGTCAATTGAACTAGTCTTAAATCAAGTCTATCTAGCCGCGGACCTTATTAAAAACTTTAAACAAATTGCCGTTGATCAAACGTCTCCCGTCACTCGCGAAATTATCTTGAGCGACTACATTGAAAAAGTCATATCGACCGTTCAGCCACTTTTTAAAAGAAGTCCATATAAATTAGTAGTTTCTAAAGTTGTACCGGTATCAATAGTCACCTGTCCGGGGGCGTTGTCGCAAGTCATTACGATTTTAGTTCAAAATGCACTTAAGCATGCATTTGAAGATAGGAATGTGGGGTTTGTTTATATTGAAATCGAAACGACTGATAAAAAAGTACTTATTGTCGTAAAAGACGATGGAACTGGCATTCCTGTTTCACATCGAAAAAAGATTTTTGAACCATTTTATACAACAAAGAGAGGAAAAGGAGGGAGCGGATTAGGCTTAAGCTTAGCGTATAATATATGTAAAGAGGTCTTACTAGGTAAACTTTTCTTTAGAGCAAACGATCAAGGCGGTTCAGATTTTGTTATACAGATACCAAAAGATAGAGAACTGCATAATACAAACGTAAACCCTTAACTATTTATTTTAGCTATAGATTTTAAAAGGTTCTCTATCTGACTTTTAATGAAATCTGGTTCTTTCGTAATACAAGCATATTGCCTCAATCCAATAAACTGTACCTGTAACGTTTTTGCGAGAGCATTAGGATCACCAAATATTTCACGTTTTTTTACTGCTTGTTCAAAATAATCCTCAAACTTCGATTCAATCGCTTTTATTTGCTCAGATGCAAAGTCAATTATGTCTTGATAGGGGTTTTGGCCGTCTTGATCAATTTGATATTGCAACTCAGAAATTGTTTTTACCAATAGGCACAATTCATTATTTTGTTTGATGACCTCCGCTGATAAACAACGCAATAAGAAACGCTCTATGCCCTCTAAAGTTGATTTAGCGGTACTCACTTCAGCTTCTAGCGTATTTGTTAAGTCGTCAACATAGGATTGTAAAACCCGTTTATACAGTTCTGATTTGCTACCAAAAGATGAATACAAACTACCTGGCCGCAGGCCTGTCGCCTTTTGTAATTCACGTGTACTTGTTCCTAAAAAGCCTTTTTGCCAAAACACATTTTTAGCATTAGACATAACTTCAATAGGATCAAACTTTATTACGTTGCTCACCTTGAACTACATTCCTCAAATCAGAGACATTAAATTAACTTGCGAGTGTAACCTATATTTAGGACAAACAAATAGAACGTATTTATATCGGAATATTATATTGTACTGCTTATAGTTATTTGAACGAGTGCTCAAATATAACTAAGCTTACCTTTCTTGAACAGTTGCTCAAATAAGGAGTTCAAATGACAACATTTAAACTACACACACAAGAAACAGCACCAGAGGATAGTAAGCCGTTATTAAATGCCTCTGTCGAAGCGTTCGGTATGTTACCTAACTTACACGCAGTGATGGCTGAAGCTCCGACTTCATTAAAGTCATACCAACAACTTCACGAAAACTTTTTAAATACCTCTTTTGATGCTGATGAAAAGACCGTGGTTTGGCAGACAATTAATGTTGAGCACGAGTGTCATTACTGTGTTCCAGCTCACACAGGAATAGCAAAGTCTATGGGAGTAAGTGATGAGCTAATTGATGCGTTATCAAACCGTGAGTCGATGCCAAACGAAAAGCTACAGGCATTGCACGAAACCACTTTAGCTGTGGTAAGAGGACGTGGTGTTGTCGAAGATAGCGTTTTGGAAAACTTTTATGCAGCAGGTTATAGCCAAAAACATTTACTCGAAATTGTCGTTGGATTAGCGCAAAAAGTGATGAGTAATTATGTAAATCACTTTGCGGACACACCAGTCGACGAACCATTTAAGAAATTTGTTAAATAGCCTGTTGTAGTTAAAACACAGGTCTTTTATTCTTGCTCTTTGTACAAAGAAAACAAAGAGCAAGATGCAAACGACATTTCATATCTTTTGGCAGTTTTTTTTATTGGGTCTGATGAGCTTTGGCGGCCCAGCTGCTCACATTGGTTATTTTCGAAAAGCTTTTGTAGAAGACAAAAAGTGGCTGTCTGATCATGATTATTCACAGCTGGTGGCGTTAAGTCAGTTTTTGCCTGGTCCTGGTTCTAGCCAAGTTGGGTTTGCTATAGGTCATCAAAAAGGAGGCTTGCCAGGTGCCGTTGCTGCCTTCATAGGCTTTACGCTTCCTTCTTTCATTTTAATTGTTCTTTTTGCGGTTCTGACAGCCTCACATTTACTTAACGAAAGTACGTTAGACGGTATTATCCGTGGTCTTAAAATACTGGCAGTGGTTGTAGTAGCTGATGCGTTATTGGGCATGTATCAGTCATTTTGCCAAAAACGACTTACCGCGTCGATTGCCTTTGTTAGCGCCGTTATTCTCATTTTACAACCTTCTATCAGTCATCAACTTGCCCTCATTGTGTTAGCAGGCTTAGTGGGACTGTTATTTTTCCGTAATTTAACTGGCGCTAATAATAGTGAGCAACAAAACAATCCTAAGTTAATAATTGAAAATAAACAAAATGGCCTTTTGAACGAATTAAATAAGTTTAATTGGACCGCCGCGTTTTTATTTGTTCTGCTTGCGTTTGGTTTGCCGTTATTTAGTAGTGAAAACGTTTGGCTAAAGCTATTTACTGATTTCTATTACGCAGGAAGCTTGGTGTTTGGGGGCGGTCACGTTGTTTTACCATTACTGCAAGAACTAGTGGCGGATTCAATAACAAACGATCGATTTTTGACAGGATATGCAGCAGCCCAAGCAATACCAGGGCCGATGTTTACTTTTGCCTCATTTCTTGGCTCCGAATTACAACCTAGTTCTCCTTGGTTTGGAGCGCTCGTAGCGACGAGTGCGATCTTCCTGCCAGGCTTTATATTGATTTTAGTATTTAAAAACGCATGGTTATCATTGGCTTCTAACCCTAAATTATCGGGTGCAACTACGGGTATTAATGCTTGTGTTGTTGGTCTTTTAATGGCTGCGTTTTACACGCCAGTGGTTCAAAGTGGTATAAACACAAGCATAGACTTGGGACTAGCACTTTTAGGGGTTATGGCTCTACGTGTACACAAAACACCGGTTTTATACTTGGTACTTTGTTATGTTTTACTTGGCTTGTTTTTTAGTTAGCCTAGGGTCGATGGGGTTTTGAACAGTATTTCGCGAACTTAAATTTAGAAACAATCTCTTAAATTAGAGACGCTCGAGTGGCTGATTGATAGTAAGATAATTACAAATGGTGCGGCATAGTTGTTGGAGGTTTTGTTCTACGAGTTGGCCATTATCCATCATTTCTTTGATGTCGGCGTTAGCAATAGCCGCAATACAAATAAACGATAATGCGTCCGTATTGTTTTTTTGCACCCCTGTGAATCCACCATTAAGTACTTTGGACCAATTAGGATCAGCTAGCTCTGGTATTTTAAGGTAGTGAGATTCTGGAAATAGAGTAATTTCGATAGTGGTGATTTTGGACTCATCACAAAACCAATTCGCGCCAAGTGCTTTAAAATTTATCCATGCGTTAACACGCTCCAACATTGCTGCCGTTTTATGGTCGCTTGTATCAAATAAGGACTTAACATTGACGGTTATCGGTAGTCCTAAGCTATTGGCGTGAGCTTCGATGTTCGAGTCAATCACTGTCATGTTATTTCCTTATAATCTGCCTAGAATTAAAGCACATTTGGGGTTAATAGTTGCTACTGTTTGTGTCTTTAGCAGTATCGCCATTAAGTGTTGCGACAATATCGGCAAGTAGACCACTAGCACCAAATCGGAATTGCATAGGGCTTATCCATTCTTTACCTAACAAGTTTTCAGCCAACTTTAGATATGCCATGGCATCAACGGCCGTTCTAATACCACCTGCGGCTTTAAAACCAACCTTTGTGTCATTTTCTACAATCGCTGTCAGCATTATTTCAGCCGACTCAAGCGTCGCGTTGACCTTAACTTTACCAGTTGAAGTTTTTATAAAGTCAGTACCACAATCGATGCAAAACTCACTCGCAGCTTTAATTAGATTTGGTTCAGCAAGCTCACCAGACTCAATAATAACCTTTAACAAGGTTGGTCCATTGCATCGTTTTTTACTTTCTATCAGCACTTGCTCGCAGTGATCTAAGTCACCATTTGTAAAGGCTTGATAGGGAAGTACAACATCAATTTCATCGGCACCATCATTAATAGCTTGCTCAGTTTGAGCAATAACTTCATCAATGCTGTCTGTTCCATGTGAGAAATTAGTAACGGTTGCGACCTTAACGTTTTCAAGACCTAAGTCGTTGAGAGAACGCCGAGCGACACTAACAAACTGAGGGTAAACACAGACTGCAGCAACATGCCCGTAAGGTGTTTGTGCCTTGTGACACAATTTAATAATGTCTTGCTCTGTGTCATCCAAGTTTAAAGAGGTTAAATCAATTAAACTAAGTGCTTGTTTTGCGTATCGCTGGAGTTCATTCATGGTATTAGTCTGCCAAAAAGTCAGTCAAAAGCGTAGTAAGTCGTTGAGCCGCAAGCTGCCCTTGCTCTAATGTTTCATCGTGAGAAAGGTTAGTCGCTGATAAACCCGCTGCCAAATTGGTTATGGTCGAAATAGCCGTTACTTTTAGACCGCAATGACGAGCTACGATTGCTTCAGGTACGGTTGACATACCCACTGCGTCAGCGCCTAAAGTGCGTTGAGCACGAATCTCTGCTGGCGTTTCAAAAGTCGGTCCTGATACCCAAATATAAGTACCACGGTATAAGGTGAGGCCAGATTTTAACGCTGCTTTTTCTACTCGTTCGCCAATCTCACGATCGTACGTTTGGGTTAAGTCTAAAAAGCGAGGACCAATTTCGTCATCATTTGGACCAATTAACGGATTGAAACCAGAGAAGTTAATATGGTCTGTAATTAACATGATGCTGCCAGGACCCATATCTTCATTCAATGAACCTGCCGCATTGGTTAAAATTACTGACTCACACCCAAGTGCTTTGAAGCTTCTGACTGGAATCGCAATTTTTTCAAACGAATGACCTTCGTAATAATGGAAACGACCTTGCATACAGATAACATTTTTGCCACCGAGTGTGCCTGCAACCAAACGTCCAGTGTGTCCGGCGACTGTACTTTGCGGAAACTCTGGAATATCAGCGTATGGAATACTGATAGGGTCAATGATCTGGTCGGCTAGGTCGGCTAGGCCACTACCTAATACAATTGCTACTTCTGGCGAAAAGCCATTTAATTGAGTTTTTATATAATTTGCACTGATTTCAAAATCTTTCACGATAAAATCCCGTTAGTGTCGATATTTTCTAATTTGGAAAAGTACGCCAAACTTAGGATGATCTAAATAGTGTAGATCACCTGAATAGGTACGTCTTAGTTGTTTGAATGGGAAATTTTGTAGGTATTCTACTTCCAATAAAGTGTCACCGTTGTTTTCTGTCAACGTGCCTGCTTTAAATTCGTCGAACTCTGAGACTGATTGGTCCTTTTTTGCTGCGCTTATTAAGACGTTTTGCGAATCTAAGGTCAAGGGTTTTGTAGAGTCTTTTGCTAAAATGTCGCTTTGATTGGCGACAAATTGATCAATGTTATAAGTTTTTGATTGTTTTTCTCTGTAGTTAAAATCAGCATCAAAATACAGGTAATGATCGAGAATAACTTTGATCGTACCGTCTATTTCCCATGTTTCTTTGGGTAATTTGCTACGGTCGGGAAATATGATCGTTTGCGTTGCTTTATCTATTATTGCACCATTTTCTAAGTCAGCTAAGAAAGCACTTACGTTGTTCAGTTCCTGTTTAAGTAACGTCGACTGACCAGAGTCGCGCCCAGATTCAATGCCTTGTTGTACGTTATTGGAGTTTTGAACCTGTAATAAATCGGCAGTATTCGGTTGGTCTTGTTGCCATTTGGTTTCGAGATCTAATGATTCTAATAACTCTTGCTGAGAAACTTTGGCACTACCATCGTAGCGGAAAGAGTCGGTGAAGTTTTTTCCAGCACGCACATACATTGGCACTGCTTTGTTCGGAGATAATCCTGGCTGGCGCCAGCCCATATGTAAAACAACTCGAGTCGTCCAATGCTGATCTATTTTGTTCGCTTGCTCTTTAAGCTTTAAGTTTTGCTCATCTAGCAAGTAAACTCCGCGGTAATCATCATAATCGAAACCGGTTGGGCGCTTGGGAAACGAGGCGAAATTTACGCTGTCAAAATAATGGTGAACAAACAACGGCGCAGCACTAGGTGTGAAAGCGCTATTTGTTGACGATTGCTTGGAAAGAAAATCAACGTTTGGTTTTAACAACGCCCAGTATGGTGCTCGCGCTTCTGACGGCAACAGGCACAGTTCATCAGCTATCTGCCACTTAACGTCGATTTTTTGCTCGTAGTCGACATAATCCTGATAAAATGCTGCAGCGTTTTGTGTCTCTATGTCCTGACCTTCACTTTGATATTGCGGCCGAGACGCATTGTTTGCTCTGAGTTCTGCTTTGACGAAAGGGTCACTATTTGCATGGCATAACGGTAAGTTTGCCAAAAGAGGGCGTATATTAGGATATAAAACAGGTAACTGAACATCCCAGTGGTAGCGTGGTTTTTTGTTTTCTACTTGGTTTTCGAATCGCTCTCTTACGGCCTTTTCACGTGTGCGTTCAAAAATTATAACTTCGACGTCAAACCATCGACCGTCTGCTGATTTAATTCCTTCAATCAATTCTTCAGTTGGTACTCTTGTCGGTTCGCCATCGTCCAGGTTTACTTCGTTGCTTTGTGTATTGTTAAACTGAAAATCATTCGCTATTACAATCGATGGCGCACCTAACAAAGCGGCACACATTAGCGATGAGATTGCGGTCAGAGACTTCACTGCAGATTTACTTTTAAAATATTCCAATACAACTTGATGCATACTGTTTTGGGCGTTCCTTGTTTTTTGGATTGAACATGACAGGCCTACTAAAAATAGTGTACTTGAGACCAATCATTTGTTCTATGTTTTTTGTTTGTGCTCAAAGTCGTTAAGCATGGCATTGATGTATTTTATTCGGTCTTCAGAGTCTTTATTGTCAATGACGAATTTAAGTGTCTGACCGCCCTCAAGTTTGTAAACTGAAGGGTGCTGCTGAATGAGACTAATTAAAAAGACAGGATCGACACAAGTGGTGTCCGAGAACTCAATTTTACCGCCTTTTGGTCCAGCTTCAATTTTGGTGATACCCAATGCTTGGGCACGCTGTCTAAACTCACTAATCGTAAATAGGTTCTTAGTCGCATCTGGTAATAAGCCAAATCGGTCTATGAGTTCTATTTTGATGTCATCGAGCTGTGCTGAATCAGAACAAGTCGCTATGCGTTTATAAAGGCTTAGCCTCATATTTACGTCAGGTATATAACCATCTGGCAATAATGCCGGTAAGCGAAGTTCAATTTCAGTTTGTTTATTGGTTAATGCATCTAGACTCAGCTCTTTTCCTTGTTTTAATGCTTCTACGGCTTGTTCCAACATATCCATGTATAGTGAGAATCCAATCGTTTGAATTTGACCCGTTTGGTCATCACCCAACAATTCACCAGCGCCACGGATCTCTAAGTCATGTGTCGCCAGAGCAAAACCAGCGCCAAGGTCTTCCAATGAACCAATAGCCTCTAAGCGTTTAACGGCATCCTTGGTCATTGCTTTTGGCGGTGGAGTCAATAAGTAGGCATAAGCTTGGTGATGTGAACGACCGACACGCCCGCGTAGTTGGTGTAATTGAGCAAGGCCTAGTTTGTCGGCACGCTCCATAATAATTGTGTTAGCGGTTGGGACATCGATACCTGTTTCGATAATGGTTGTACATACCAAAACATTATATCTCTGGTGGTAAAAGTCACTCATAACGCGTTCGAGTTCTTTCTCACGCATTTGTCCGTGTGCAACAATCACACGGCAATCTGGCATTAATTGTTCAATTTCTCGAGCGCGTTGTTCAATCGTTTCGACATTATTATGCAGAAAATAAACCTGACCACCGCGGTTCGTTTCACGCATGATGGCTTCTTTTATTAAATCACTACTGTAATTTTTAACAAACGTCTTGATTGCGAGGCGCTTGGCTGGCGGCGTTGCGATGATTGATAAGTCTCGCATGCCTGACATTGCCATGTTTAGGGTACGCGGAATTGGGGTTGCGGTTAATGTCAAAATATCAACATTCGCCCTTAGCTTTTTGATGGCTTCCTTTTGCTTCACACCAAAACGGTGTTCTTCATCAATGATCAACAAACCTAAATCTTTGAACTTTATGTTTTCTTGAATCAGTTTGTGGGTACCGACAATAATGTCAACTTGACCATTTTCTAATTCTTCTAACACTTTGGTTTGTTGCTTACCTGTCTTAAAGCGAGAGAGGACCTCTACCTTAACTGGCCAATCTGCAAATCGGTCAGCAAAATTTTCATAGTGTTGTTGAGCCAATAGGGTTGTCGGCACAAGAACAGCTACTTGCTTACCATCGTTTACCGCAATATAGGCGGCACGCATGGCAACTTCGGTTTTACCAAAACCAACATCACCACAGACTAGTCTGTCCATCGCTCTTGGTGATTTCATGTCATTGACGACAGAGTTGATTGCCGTTTGCTGGTCTTCGGTTTCTTCAAACGGGAAGGAGGCGGAGAACTGACGCCAACCATCGCGGTCTAGTTCGTATTTGTAGCCAGGTTTTGCTTCTCGCTGCGCATAAATATCAAGCAGTTCAGCTGCAACGTCTCTAATCTTTTCGGCGGCTTTTTTACGCGCTTTTTCCCAGGCGTCGGAGCCTAGCTTATTGATTGGAGCTGATTCAGATTCGCCACCGGTATAACGAGTCAATAAATGTAAGTTACCGACGGGAACGTATAACTTGGCTTCATTGGCGTATTCTATCGTAACAAACTCTGAGGTCAGCCCACCTGCATCAATGGTTTCAAGTCCTTTATAACGTCCGACACCATGCTCAATATGGACGATGGCTTGGCCAACTTTTAACTCAGCTAAGTTTTTGACAATTGCATCACTCGACACGGACTTGTCACGTTTGTTTCTTCTACGTTGGGTTACACGGCCACCAAGTAATTGAGTCTCAGTTAAAAAAGAAACTGGCACTGACTGACCTTCAAGCTCGGTCACAATACCAAAACTATTTTCCAAGCTATTGATCACAATGCCGGTGTCGACGTTTGATTCGATAAACTCTTGAATTGTTTTAAATTGCGTTGGCTTGATTTGAGCTTGTTTTAGCAGTTCTAGCAAGGTCTCGCGCCGCCCAGCGGATTCGACATTAAACAGGATCCTACCTTGCTGCTCTTTAATCTCGATCAAATGGTCTGTGACTTTAGTAAACGGCTGCTTAAGCTGTGAGTCGATATTGATATCTTCGATTAGTACCGTATTCGCATTGTACTTCCCGGCACCATTTACCACCCCATGTTGTAAGCTAATTTGAGGCCACTTGTTTATCTGTGAAAACAATTTATCGATTGGTAAAAATAAACACTCAGGACTGAGAAGTGGGCGAAGTGGATCGACATTTAAGTTTTCATGTCGTTTTTGGGTTTCTCGAAGGTACAGTTCTGCTTGCGCTTGAATATCGCCGTCGAGAACGAGATGGCAATTATTCGGTAGATAATCAAATAGTGTATTAGTCTCGGCAAAAAATAACGGTAAATAATACTCTATACCAGCAGGAAAACTGCCTTCAGATACCTGTTTGTACAGGCTGTCTTTTTCGTTGCGTACGGTAAATTGTTCGCGATAGTTTTGGCGAAACAACTCAATTCCGTCTTTATCAAGAGGGAATTCATGCGCTGGCAATAGGTTTATTTCTTCGACCTTGTCCTTACTGCGCTGAGATTCAGTATCAAATAAACGAATGGTATCAATTTCGTCATCGAAAAAGTCTATCCGGTAGGGCATTTCACTACCCATTGGGTACAAGTCTAAAATTGAACCACGAACAGAGTATTCACCGTGCTCGATGACCTGTTCAACGTTGCGATATCCATTTTCTTGAAGTTGCAACGCTAATTGCTGAATGTCTTTCTTATCACCTGGTTTAAAAACAAAGCTATTACCCAAAATGTAAGATTTGGGTGCAATGAAATGCAAAAGGGTGTTAACCGGAACAATCACGATCCCCTTGTTCATCTGCGGCAATTGATACAGTGTTAAGAGACGTTGGCTAATAATGTCTTGATGCGGTGAAAATGTATCGTATGGCAAAATTTCCCAATCAGGGAATGTGAAAACAGGAATAGCCGCTGGGTCAACTAAACTACTTAATTCGGTTTCTAAACGATGTGCTGCCGGCGTATTTTCTGTAACGATAACGGTGACGTGATCTGAATGATATGCCGCTTCCGCAATTGCCAACGACTTACTACTACCAGCAAGTCTTGCCCACGTTATTTTGTCTGCTTTTTTGTTTGCAGTGGATTCGGAATTTGGTTTTGGTAAAGGTAGATTGAGTAATTGCGGAAGCACAACAGTCCTATTTATTTACGGTAGATTTTGGTTAGATCAGAATAGTGGTCAATACGACGATCACGCATAAACGGCCAAATACGGCGCACATCTTCACTGCGAGACAATGATACGTTTGCTGTTAAAATTTGATCATCTTTGTCACTAGCATGAGCAAGAATTTCACCTTGTGGTCCAGCTATAAAGCTATTTCCCCAAAATAAAATCCCTGTGCTTTGTTCACTTGGGTCACCTTCATGCCCAACGCGGTTGCATGAAATCACAGGTAAGCCATTGGCAACCGCGTGGCCGCGTTGTGAAATGACCCATGCGTCGAGTTGGCGTGCTTGCTCGTCTTTGTCGTCCCGCGTATCCCAGCCAATGGCGGTAGGGTAGATCAGTACTTCTGCACCGGCCATAGCCATTAATCGAGCGGCTTCTGGAAACCATTGATCCCAGCATACAAGAACACCTAACGTTCCGACGGAGGTAGGAATCGGTTCAAAGCCTAAATCACCTGGAGTAAAATAAAATTTTTCATAAAAGCCTGGATCGTCAGGGATATGCATCTTGCGATATTTTCCCGCAATCGTACCGTCAGACTCAATGACAACCGCCGTATTGTGGTAAATCCCTACGGCACGTTTCTCAAACAAAGACAAAACCAATACGACATTTAATTCTTTTGCCAAGTTTCCATATAAATCGGTTGATGGACCTGGGATGGGCTCCGCCAAATCAAATAGGTGGGTCTCTTCGGTTTGACAAAAGTACAAGGACCGATGAAGTTCCTGCAAAACGATTAATTTTGCCCCTTCGGCGGCGGCTTCTCGAATGCCCTCGATGGTTTTATCGGTGTTGTGTTGTAAATCTGGGGTGTTGCTGTGCTGAACAACAGCAACCTTAAGTTGTTTTGTTGTCATGATATTAATCCTGCTGGAAGTTGCATGGTTAAACAGTGCAAACTGCCAAATTGTTTAATTACGGCACGACAATCAATGCCAATTATTTTCCTGCCTGGGTGAGCGGCGCCGATTATAGCTAAGGCTTGTTTATCTGCAACATCATTATAGGTTGGAACCAACACCGCGCCATTAATGATCAAATAGTTTGCATAAGTAGCAGGTAATGGCTCACCATCATCATCAAATATTGGTTTTGGCATTGGAAGCGCAAATAACTGGTAGGGTGTTCCTTCAACGTCAGTGAAGCCTTTGAGCTCATCTTCCATTTTGTTCAATTCTTGAAAGTGCGGGTCATTTTCATCACGACAGCTAACATAAACAATGCCTTCAGGTGCAAATCGTGCCAATGTATCGATATGGGCGTCAGTATCATCACCTGATAAGTAACCATATTCTAACCAAAGTACTTTATTGACACCTAAATTTTGCACTAGTGTTTGTTCAATTTGTTCTTTGGACAAGTGTAAATTTCGGTTGGGGTTAAGGAGGCACCGAGTGGTGGTCATTAATACTCCGTTGCCGTCACTTTCGATACTGCCACCTTCCAGGATAAAATCACTTGATTCAATTACATCTGAATGAGCAAATGGCTGGCTCATCAAATGACCGGTGATTTCATTGTCCAATTCTCCACTGTACTTATCGCCCCAAGCATTAAAAGTAAAATCTAATACCTTCAACTGACGATCATTTTGGCGATTAACCAAAGTAATAGGTCCGTGATCTCGTGCCCAAGTGTCATTGCACGGCGCTATAAACAATCTGACGTTATGCATGTCTACATCTTCATCACAGAGTAACTCAGTAACGCGAAGCTTTATTCGTTCGTCGTGACAAGCGATAACTAACTTTTGGTATTGAGTGATTGATTTTGCTAGTTCTAAATAGACATATTCGATGTCATTCAGAATTGGACGCCAATCGGTATGAACGTGTGGCCATGTTAGTAAAACCGCAGATTGTCGTGACCACTCAGCGGGCAAAGTAAACGTCATTGTTGTTCTTTCTCGTTCTGTCTTTGTTTGGTTTTTTTCAATAATTGTTTAGATTGTTGGTGCAGTGACGCTCGGACAACTAACTCTTGATCTTCTTCACGAATTCGATGAAAAACTAACTTATGTTGAAAACGCCTTGGTTTGTCGTGATTAGTCGGCTCTGTGTCTTCTAAAGTGCTGTCTAAAGTAACCACATCAATGATTCGACCAATGCAATAAATGGCTGAAGCTTCGTCTGAAAAAAACAATTTACAGATATAATAACGGTCTGGGTCTAACTCTTCTTCACTTGTGACAGTAAAGCCACCACCGCCGTATGAGTCTGTCTTTAGCTTGGTGTCGTTGTCATCTTGGGCTTGTAATATATAACTCATCATTAAGTCAATTTTTCGACTTTGAGCTTTTAAATAGTCGGCCAAAGGCTCAATCACGTCGCCAAGTTGTCGCAAAGGCCGCAACATGTTTTGTTCGACGCCTTTCATATCTGATGCCAATTTAAAGGGTAATGGCATCATGGCTTCAAATTCTTCTTGGGTCGGCGTTTCTGAAATAAGATTGCCAGTCTGAATATTAATATCAACTTGATGTTCTAATTGAAAATACTCTTCAAATATCGCTTGGTCTGCTGCATTCATGATAAGCACTCTGCTTGTACTTTTATTGTTAAAGACATATTATCGAACCTTAGCATTTCCTTCACTAATTTAATTAAAAAGATTCAAGCTCTTAGATGAATTTACCTATAAGCCTAGTCATTGCTCGGCGATACGCTCAAGCATCCAAAGAAGGCAAGTTCGTTGGATTAATTTCTCTTTTTTCAAAAGCCGGTATAGCTATAGGCGTAATGGCGTTAATTATAGTCATATCTGTAATGGATGGATTCGAGGGTGTATTAAAAAAGCGCATTCTTAGTTCTGTACCACATATTGTATTGACACCCGATAGCCAAACTCGACCAGTCTCTAATCAAAATAATGCACCAGGCAATAGCCCTGAACTTACTCGAATAAAAGCATTCTCACCTCATATAATCCAAGCTCTGCCTTTAGTTGAAAGCACTGCTATTATGCAGCTTCCAAATGATTTGAAAGGCGTGATGGTGCAAGGTATTCAGGATATTGATCATATTCCTCTTGGTGTAAAAGGTGTCCTAGTGCAGGGACAATGGCCGGCATTTTTGGAAAGTGAATATGCCATTATTGTTGGACGTTTCTTAGCATTAGAAAAAGGCATAACCATCGGTGATAAAGTTCGACTGATCGTCTCTGGAGCGAGCTCATACACCCCATTAGGGAGAATGCCGTCTCAACGGTCATTTGTTGTTGCTGGTTTTTTTGAAACCGAAAGTGAACTTGATCAGCAAATGGTATTTACCAAAAGTGCTAACCTAAATCGTCTGTTAAAAAAGTCAGCGACGTCCAATCAAGGAATTAGGTTGGTATTGTCTGACCCTTTTAAAGCACAACAGGTCATCGCCGCTATGCAAGAAAGTGGTGAGTTTACCGATTACACCATAACGAGTTGGCACAATACCCACGGCAAGTTATTTGATGCAGTAAAAATGGAAAAAAATATGATGTGGTTAATGTTGAGCCTAATCGTTGCCGTTGCCGCATTTAATATAGTTTCTGCTCTAGTCATGATGGTGACCCAGAAGCAGGGAGAAATTGCCATATTAAAAACTCTAGGGTTAACCAATAGCAACGTTGCCAAAGTATTCACGGTCCAAGGTGCATTAAATGGCATTGTTGGAGCCAGTTGGGGCTTTGCTCTTGGCACGACACTGTGCTTGGCTATAAATCCCATTATGGAAATAACACAGATTAATATTTTAGGTGTGCCTGGGCTCGGGTTACCGATTGAATATAGTGTTGGAAAGTCATTATCAATTGGCATTATGGCTATCGGACTTGCTTTGTTAGCCAGTGTTTATCCTGCTTATAGGGCATCAAAATTGATGCCTGCAGATGTCCTGCGCTATGAATAATAAAATGGAAATATGATGCACGTAATAGAATGTAGAAACCTAGTAAAGCGCTACCCGGGGGTTCAAGATACGCAAGTCCTAAAAGGTTT
>NZ_CEYNSH010000023.1:0-16048 GCF_982872775.1 Psychrosphaera sp.
GTTTTTGTAGATTTCTGTACCACCAGCGTTGTGTAATGAATACTCAACATCAAAGTCAGCTACTATGGTGTATTCACTTGAACCTAAGCCCAGCGTTAACACAGCTTTGCCCATTGAAGCAGCCATATCGTAATTTGCAAATGCTGGTCCTTTCTTATCGCGAGCCGTGATAGCGATTTTTAATTCATAATCGCCTTTGTCTGTGACGATATTGACTGAATCAGGTAAATTGGATTTTAGTATTTCGTTTAGACGTCCTAATACTTTTGCTGATGCGACAGACAACTCGGCTTGTTCAATTGGCATAAAAGGCAATTGCTCTCCACCCGAAAACACACCTGGTTTAGGTTGGCTATATAACACATTATATTTGAATGACTTTTTTTGGAAGTTTTCACTGTTTATCTTTTGAATGACCGCTTGCTCTACGACAGCATGAGTTGCGCAGCCACCTAGTACTAGTGATGATGCAATTAACGTCAAAGCAGGAAGTGCTTTTTTTAGCATGGCTTAATCTCCATTATTATTAATGTTAGTTCCTTCGCATATTAGCGACGATGACATTCTTACTTAGAGTTTTTCTTCTGCCTACCTAATTGGCGGTGTGAACCTTACCTGAATATTGTATTTACAATGTATTTTCTTTACCCCAATAAAATTAAGACCTGCAGAGGCGTTCCGTTTTTTTGACAAATCGCTAGGTCGTGGATAATAGCGAGCAAGTTCATTAAATTATCTAGACACTATCTTGTACAAAATCGGCGACTACATTTTCAACACCAAATTAGCTCAAATAGAAGGGCCAACAGGTCAAGCTCATGAGCTGACATCGACGCCATTTGAGTTACTTTCGTTTTTGGTTGAAAACAATGATCGACTTGTAAACAAGCGCGAACTGATTTTGAAAGTATGGAAGCATGAAGTATCAGATAGCTCAATAAACAAAATGGTTTCTGAGCTCCGAGCGATTTTTGGTGATTCTGCGAAAGACTCGAATTATATAGTGACAAGACGAAAACTTGGGTATCGCTTAGTGGCTAAAGTTGAGCCTATAGAAGGGAATGCTGCAGATAAACCAGAATCTATTCAGACGCCTTTGAATAACTCATTTTCAACTCGTATCAGAAGTTAAGACAGGGCGAGCGTTTTAGTGAAGATCTAGACTTTGCTGGTGGTAAGGAGTTTACCTCTGCCGACTTGGCTGATATGAAAGCTTGTATTGAAAAATATATTGTCAAGCGAAACGGACTCGAGGTGACTGTGAAAGAGCCTAAAGAGTTGAGGGAAGACCCTAAATATGCCTAGCTTAGCATCGAAAAGCGGCAAGTTGCAGTTGTTACATCACCAGAACGGAAGGATCTACCAAAACAAAAGATCAAACTCGAAGTAGCGAATGCTCCTGCATATACAAAAGATTCTTTACCCCTTCTAGTAAATTACGATTTTTTGCCGGACGGCTATAGTGATACGCTGATCCTAACTGAAACGCTTGATGAAGTGATGGCGGATAAAATTATTTCATTGCCAGCGACGACTAAATATGTTCGCCATCGTGATATTTGGGACTTGGCATGGCTTCAACAGCAGGGTGCTCAATTAAATATAGACTTGGTGAGAAATAAGATTGCCGACTATAAACTAGATGAATATGGGGCAATGCTGAGCGGTCTTATTGAGCGTGTGCCAGGTTTAGTGATTAGTGACGAGTTTAATGACGAGATGAAGCGATTTTTGCCAACTGATGTGTTCGACAGAACCCTAGCGCAAGAGAAGTTTCAAGTTTATTTGCGCAACACTTTAGTTAAGCTATTTAGGTCGGTGGAGACCCAATTGACAGGTAATATAGACGCACTTGATTTTGTGATGTAGAGGAGGGTAGGTAAATGAATAGTAAAGCGCATCAAGCACGATTAAAGAGGATCTCTCGCTTGCGTAAAAAGTATGGCGACACACTTAAGCATGTCTCAGAGAACTGTCGCCAACAAGCGATAGCTTGGAATAAAGAAAAGCTGCCGAGGGCAATGTAATACCAATCATGGAGTATTACCCTTTAAAAGTGTTGCTTGTACTTTGTTAACCGAGCCCACGTACCCACCTATACCATTTCTCTGAGGTTCAGATTGACTATTTCTGTATAAATTGAGGAGCTCCATAAAGCGTTGTTGTGTAATAGTCATTTGATTAAATGAAATATCAATATTAAATGCGGTTATTTGTAATGCTTGTTTAACCTCTTTTTTTTCATTTAAGTTAAACTTAGAGCTAATAGCCGACTCTTTTAGCTTTTGATACCAAGTATCAAGTAATTCTATCGAGTCTGAAGATAAAATAATATCGTCCATATAAACGCTAATTTCTATTCCCTCCTTCGTTGAGCACGCGTCTATACATGCACCAAAAGAACTTTTATTTAAGCAAAGTGTGGCCAACAATGGAGACTGTACAAAGCCTAGAGGCAACGAATGGGAATGCTGGTTATTGATAAGATGTTTTACGGTAGAAATTTTTGCAAAACGTCTTGCTGTTTCGTATGGAAAAAACTCTTTAAGAGTCCGAGTGACGCGACTACGGCTAACAGAAGAGAAGAAATCTTTTACATCCAACTTACAAAAATAATGATGGTTTAAATGAATTTTAATTGCACTAACATGGCCACCGTCTTGAAAGTGATAAAAATACTCAGGTGGAGTCCACTTGCATTTGACCGCTTCTAGGATACTGTAACCTTCATTTCTGGCTACATCTGTAGGTTCATATACCCATTTGTCCTTTTTAATTTCAAAGCGGTTATGCCAACTTAACATCGATATCTTTATTACGTCCTTTGTAATTTAAAGCCATGTTAAAGAGGTCGTATACAAATAATAGGAACTTACCTGCTTTAGTAAGCAAGGTAAAAACCAAAATTGCGAATACGATACGCTCTTTAACTAGGCTGCTATTAGATTCATTTTTCATAATAACAGACCCTCCGTATATCCCTGACCTGCCTAGCGCAAGCGCATGACTTTAATTAACTAAACGGCGACAACTATGATAACTTTGAGAACAATTGTCATATATTGCAACCAATAGAATCACTACGTGACATTTACAGAGGGGCGACAACATGTGCCTAATGTCAGGGAGTTTTATTATCCATTGTTAATATTTTAAAATCAATTAATGAGTTAAAAGTGAGTCTGTTGGGATATCTGCTTTACGGGCTTGTCAGTGGATTGTAGACAGTATAATTGGTTATAAGAAAGGATGCGATTTTGTTTATTGAATCATTAACATTAAAAAACTTTAGAAGCTTTGGTGCAGAAGGACAATGTATAGCCATTGATCCAACACTTACAACATTGGTTGGAGCAAATGGTGCTGGTAAAACTGTAATAATGCTTGCATTGCAGCGGATGTTCGGCATATCCAATGAACAGCGAACAATTCGCCGGCAGGACTTCCATATTCCTTCTTCGGAAGAAGTACTACCCGTCAAACGAACCCTAATGCTAGAAGCCATCGTTGCTTTTCCTGAGCTAGACGAAGAAAATGGTGATCACTCTACAATACCTGACTTCTTTCACCATATGAGTGTGACAGATGAGGAAGGAAAACTGAAGTGTCGTTTACGCTTGGATGCTGAATGGGAGGATGATGGCTCAATAGATGGTTATATTACAAGCCAGTTCCGCGCGGTTACTACATGGGGCGAACCAGAAGAAGTTGATTTACACATCGTGCGTCCAGCAGATCGTTCTCGGATTCAATTGATCTATGTGCCCGCAACGCGGAGTGCGCCTTTACAAGTATCTGCATTTTTGAAAGGCCGACTTTGGAAGGCTATTAACTGGTCAGAACAAGTTCGATCATCTTTTACTACGAAAGCCACTGAACTTAATCAGGTATTTGAGAGCGAAAATGCTATAAGTACGGTCACCAGAAACCTTACTAAGCGATGGCGGGAACTGCACTCTGCAGGAACAGATAGTACCCCCAAGTTTCGTCCGGTCGATCTTCGTTTTGAAGAATTTATCCGTAAGGTTGAGGTATTACTTCACCCAGATGAAAGTGGTCGTGATCGGAGTATCGATGAGTTAAGTGATGGCCAAAGTTCATTGTTTCATATCGCTATGACTTCCGCGGCGCTCGATGTTGAAACCGAGCTCTTAGCCCAACCAGATCGTGAAGATTTTCTCGGAGCAGATTTACCATTACCCTCGTTGACAATTATAGCGCTTGAGGAGCCTGAGAATAACCTAGCACCATTCTATCTATCGCGAATCATAAGTCAGATAACTAGCCTAGTGCACGGAGTAAGAGCACAAGCTGTACTATCTAGCCATTCACCTAGTATTCTCGCAAGGATCCAGCCAACACAAGTTAGACACTTTAGGCTAGAAATTGAATCGAACACTACAGTTGTTCGTCAACTAACGTTACCTGATCAAGAGAATGAAGCTGCTAAGTATATTCAACAAGCGGTGAGAGCCTATCCTGAATTGTATTTTTCTAAGGTCGTAGTACTCGGGGAGGGAGCTTCAGAGGAGGTAATTCTACCTGCTATTTCAGAAGCTATGGGCATACCAATCGATAAATCTTTTGTTGCCATGGTTCCTTTAGGCGGCCGCCATGTAAATCACATGTGGCGTTTACTAACAGATTTGAAGATTCCGTTTGTTACATTACTTGACTTGGACTGGGGGCGACATGGTGGTGGTTGGGGAAGGATCAAAAATGCAGTAGCTAAATTAATAGATTATGGAGTGCCGGCCGAAAGTATTTTTACTAATGGAGTGCATGCAGGTGGTGTATCTATCAACTTAGCGGAATTTGATACGTTTAAAATCGATGATTTTGATTTTATGACTCGTTGGGTTAATTACCTCCGGCAGGCTAAATTCAATGTTTATTTCTCTAGTCCGTTAGACATAGACTACGCGATGTTGAAAGCTTTTCCAGACAAATATCGAGTTGTCCCTGATGCAAATTCTAACGGACCAGTTATGCGCGGTGATCCGGGTAATGTGGTCATGGGGGATGAAGGAAACCCAGAATTCTATGCTGGTCACGAAGTAGACTTACATTGGTACAGGTATCTGTTTTTAGGGAGGGGTAAGCCAAGTACGCATATTCGTGTGTTGGGCTCTATTTCTAACGAACAGTTGGCTCAATACGCACCTGAGGAATTGCGTTCTTTAGTTAAAGCAATTCATTCAATTCTACAAAGTTAGGGGGGGAGATGAAGTTTATTCAACCCGCCCATTGGAAGCCAAAAGGGATCGACGATCTTGAACCAAATGCTTGGAATGCACTCAAACGACAAGAGTCTACAAGCGTTATTGCAGGTCCTGGATCAGGAAAGACCGAATTTTTAGCTCAAAAGGCGGCATATTTATTAGAAACAGGCTTATGCCCACCAAACAAAAAGATTCTGGCTATTTCATTTAAGAATGATGCCGCAAAAAACCTTGCAGACAGAGTGAAAGAGCGTTGTTCTGAAAATGTTAGCAATCGATTTGTTTCTATGACTTTTGATGCTTTTACCAAGAGCTTAGTGGATCGTTTTCGCATGGCGCTGCCTGAACAGTATCGGTTATCAAAGCGATATGAAATAGCCTTTCCATCTTTTCGTCAAGAAAAGCAGCTTATAAATAGTTTTAGAAATAACTTCAACAATGCGGTCAATATCTATAACTTTACGCAAAGACTCCAAAATATGAACCTGTTCATCGGCGGCGTGAGGATTGGCGATCCCAAATTGCAATGGTTGGAAGAGGAGTTTTTACGCTTTTGGTTGAACCAACAAATCAATAGCTCTGATGGTATTTCCAGGGTTTCATTTCTGGCGTTAAATCGAATTGCTGAATTTATTATTAGCACTAACAATCATATTCGCAGATCTATCAGAGCATCATATCCTTTTGTTTTTGTAGATGAGTTTCAAGATACCACCTTTGCTCAATATGACTTTCTATCTTCAGTTTTTAAAGCAAGTAATGCAGAAGTAACAGTCGTCGGAGACTACAAGCAAAGAATAATGGGGTGGGCAGGGGCCAAGGGTGACGCGTTTCATCAATTTGAGGCTGACTTTTCAGCATTGCGATACTCTCTTCAGCTCAATCATCGTTCTTCACCTGAATTGGTTAGGGTACAACATGCAATTGCACAAGTAATTGACCACATGGTGGGGGAGGTTCAGTCAAGCAATAATAATTTAATCTCTGGCGATGCCGCATGGGTTTGGACTAGTTACACTATAGATCAAGAGGCTGCGCATTTAGCTCAGTGGATATCAAATGATATGAAAGGCAAGTTATTGAGTCCGAGAAGTTATGCGATCCTTGTTCGTCAAAAGCCAGAGGACTATGTTCAGCCGATATCATATTATCTCGCTCAAAATGGACTGAGTTTACGAAATGAGAGCGTTAAAGTAGGGCAAACAACTTTACAAGATTTACTTTCCGAAGACCTCACCATGATAATCTGCAATCTTTTAAGGCTTGGACTTGGTCATAGAAATCCAAAAGCATGGCGTCAATTAACTTCAGATATACAATTGCTTAGAGAAACAAGTCAAGATGATGAAAAGGCATTGCAACGCATAGAGCGCCATTTAGCGAAGTTTATTGCTACACTACGGTTGTTAATGCAACAACCTCCAACACTAAAAAGTGGTCGAGATGTACTTGAGCGAATTATCGCTTTTATTAGTGTCGATCATCTTCGGAGTACCTTTTCTCGTTATGCCTCCGGAGATTTACTTGAAATAAGCTTAGAGGCTTTCAAAGAGTACTATACAAATTGTCTTGAAACTCAAAGGTCGTGGGAAGGAGTGCTGGATGAGTTTGAAGGCACGAACCATATTCCTCTTATGACTATCCACAAGAGCAAAGGACTAGAATTCGATACTACAATTTTTATGGGGATTGATGATAACGCGTGGTGGTCCTATAAAACGGGTGATAGTGAAGGCCTGTCTACATTTTTTGTAGCTTTGTCTCGTGCTAAACAAAGAGCGATCTTTTCATACTGTGAGCAGAGAGGCCAAAGAATCAATATTGCCGAATTTTATTCACTTCTAGCTTCAGCAGGCGTGCAAGAGTATCGAATTTAAGTAAAATAACATGTTGGTTGCAAATTTCCGCACAGGTTTTAATTAAGAATAATCATTAATGGGCTTTGCGGCGCAGTTGCTTTATTGGTGGGCATCAGGTTAGATTAAAGTGACTTTTTGACTCGAAGTATATATTGCGTATCTTATGGGCAGCCAAGACTAATAAAACCTATGCGACTACCAAGATCAAACGACTGTCCTTCTGACAGAGCAGATGATTCTTGTAAAACCTTTTTAGGGGTTTCTAATGTTGTTGTTTTATTTGGTGTAAATTTTTCTACAGTCATGAACAGCCTATATCACTCAATTAAACATTTTTCCGAGCCACAACGCTCAAAAATTGGTTCGGGATTATATATAAAAATGGGCAGTAATGACAGGGAGAAAAGAAGGTGCTCACAAGGTAATGAGCACCTAATCTGAAAGAGTTTGATCTTTTTAGGCTTTGTTGCTTTCTACGAGTTTGAATGTAGCACCTTCATCGCCTTCGATAAACAAATAACATGAACCCCAAGTATCAGGGATTTTCCAGTGATTATTCTCTTGTGGGACGTAAGTGACTCGATGACCATTGCACCGAATGTCCAATTTAGTCAGTTCACCTTGGACTTCTGCTAACGCAAAGCCGTTTTTGTACAACCTATGGTGCCAACGACCTTTATTACTAACAGCCCCATCATAAACAATTTTGGTTTCGGCGGTTTTTAATGATTCTATTTGTTTTACATAAGGTTCAAAGCTTTCTACTAACGTTTTAGCTTGAGGTGTTTCAAAGTTTGAAATGCCTTCAAACGTGTCCAAAGCGCTTGCAAATTGCTGCGTATTTATCTCGGCTACAAATCTCTGCTGTAAATTAAAGAGATGGATGTCAGGGCTAAAGGTTTCATCTTTGTATAACGTTTTTACGCCGCCCGTTACTTTATACAAATGTTTTAGCTGTTCCTTGGGCTGATTTGCTTTTTGATAGTAATCTGACCACAGCATGCTTAAATAGCTTTGTTCCAAAAGATTACTTTCGGTTTTGAATCGTGTTTGTGTTAGTTCTTCTTTTACAGCGTCTAGTTTGTCTTCGGCCAAAAGCTTTCTGGTAGAGTTATAAAATTGATGAAACTTTCGAGATAGCTTTTGATTGGAAATACTAAAAGATAATTGAACTTCGTTTTGGGGTATTTAGGTGTCACCCGTTTTATTGGTGTTGCTGTTTCGATTTCATCAACCAATCGTGCTGTTGGAGCAATTTGTGGTGAATCTGGCTTAACACCCGCAGGGACCTCACTCGCAAGGAGCTCATGACTGTCCAAATAAGATATTAGTGCTAAGGCAATTATTCCTTTTTTAATTATTATTTTTCAAGTTATTTAAACTTTGTTCGAACTTAATTTGTTCGGTACTATTTAGGTGTAAAACGATAGAAAATAATAACAATAATGGCAGTTTCCTCAAATGACTTCAAATTCTGAAACATTAAACAAACGCAGTCTGTTTGTATGTGTTGCATCGACAACACTAACTGAAATAGAAAAAGAACGTATCGCACACCCACTTATCGCCGGCGTTATTCTGTTCTCTCGTAATTTTGAAAGCAGCGAACAGGTGAACGAGCTTATCCGAGAATTACGGGCTTCTTCTCCAAATGAACTCCTCATCACTGTCGACAACGAAGGTGGTCGAGTACAACGTTTCAAAACGGATGGCTTTACTCACGTACCAGCGATGGGAGTGGTTAGCCAATTTATTGAAGTGCATAACTTAAATGAACGTGAAGTTTATGGCGATTTAGGTTATTTAATGGCGTCTGAGGCGATTAGCCATGGTATTGATTGCTCATTTGCACCCGTATTAGATATACAAAATGGCTCTGATGTAGTCGGAGATAGAGCTTTTTCTAACTCTCCTATGCTCGTCACTAAATATGCGAGCAGTTTTATTTCTGGGATGAAAGAAGCTGGTATGCAGGCAATCGGTAAGCACTTTCCTGGACATGGCAGTACAAAAGAGGATTCTCATTTTCATACGCCAGTCGATGACAGAACCTTTAAAGATATTGATATGTTGGATCTCATTCCATTTAAGAGCCTAATCAAGGCCGACTTTCTTCAAGGAATCATGCCTGCGCATATCAGGTTTCCGAAAGTCGACAAAAACCCCGTTGGATATAGTGAAGTTTGGCTTTCCAGCATTCTTAAACAAAATTTAAGATTTGATGGAGCGGTTTTCAGTGATGACTTGGCAATGGTTGGTGCTTCAGAATGGACAGAGGTTGATGGGCATGTGCGCTTATTATCTTTTAAAGAAAGATTGTTAAAAGCGACTAAAGCGGGTTGTGACTTTTCTTTAATTTGCAATCAGCCAGAAATCGTCGATGAGCTGTTGGCAACGGTTTCAGAGTCGCAGTTGATAGAAACACAGCGACAAGCAGAACTAATTAAAAACCTACAAGGTAACGCACTCAAAGTTGACAACGCGCGGCTAGAAAGAGCGAGACAGCTTTGCGCTGAAATTCATGGATTTGGTTCTGTAAAGGTGGTTGCAAATGCTTAAAAAACAGTATTTTTTATGGCTTGCTCCGTTAATTGCGGTCGTTGTAAGTTTGTTTACACATTCTTTGGGACAATCTTTTGAAGTTTCTGTCACTTTAGGTGTCACGGTATGGGTAGGTATTTGGTGGGTAACTGAGGTTGTACCAATTCCATTTGCGTCGCTCATTCCATTTATATTTTTACCAGCGCTCGGTGTAATTGACTTTAAAGAGGCGTCGTCAGCCTTCGGTAGTCATGTAATCATTCTATTACTCGGTGCTTTTTTATTAGCCAAAGGGCTAGAATCGTCAGAAGTACATAAGCGCATTGCGTTTAATATTATTCGTCTAATTGGTGGTACAAGTGCGTTCAGAATTGTATTTGCTTTTATGGCGGCCAGTGCAATTTTGTCAATGTGGATTTCCAATACTGCAACTGTATTGGCATTGATACCTGTCGCTACTGCTGTCGCCTTATCCGCCAATAACCACAAATTTGCGGTTGTTCTTTTACTGGGATTAGCCTATTCGGCGAGTATCGGAGGCGTGGGGACATTAATAGGCACTCCGCCAAACGTAATTTTCGCGTCAGTGTTTGAAGCGACCGCTGGTTATGAATATGGTTTTGTTGAATGGATGAAAATTGGTATTCCAGTTGTATTGGTTACAATTCCAGTCGTTGCTCTTGTTTTAACAAGAGGTATCTCATTAAGCCATACAATATCGCTACCTGAATCTAAACAATGGAGTAAGGCTGAAAAAAATGCCATTACGGTATTTTTAGTGATTGCTTGTTTGTGGGTATTTAGAAAACATCCATTTGGTGGTTGGGCTGAATTGACCGGGATGAGTAAAGTGGGAGATGCAACGATTGCGCTGTTTGGAGCATTAATGATGGCTCTCATTAAAGGCGATGATCAAAAGCCTGTTTTAACCTGGGATAAAGCCAAAACTATCCCTTGGGACATGTTAATACTGTTTAGTAGTGGAATTTGTTTAGCCAAAGGTTTTGCAGCATCTGGTCTCAGTGAGCTGATTGGGCAGTCAATGTCTGGAGTCTTTGATTTACCATTATTATTGTTATTGTTTGCCTTATGTTTAAGTTTATCCTTCTTAACAGAAGTAACGTCTAATACTGCAACCGCGACCTTGTTTATGCCTATACTAGCAAGTGTTGCTATACAAAAAGGCATACCAATAGAGTTGATTATGATCCCTGCGGTAATTTCTTGTAGTTTTGCTTTTTGTCTGCCTGTTGCTACCGCACCTAATTCCATTGTATTTGCGTCGGGACAATTAACAATCAAAGACATGGCAAAGCATGGCGTTGTGCTTAACTTTGTTGGTGCGGCAATCGTTGCGGTTGTTGTTACTGTGTTGTATTAGTAATAAAAACGACGTTTGATTAAGCTATACAGAGAATTTAACAGCAGTAAACTCAATAGGACGCTTTATCAGAATATAAAAAAACCAGCATATAAATGCTGGTTTTTCTTTGAAGAACAATTTTTTGCTAATTAAGCGAGTTCATCTAGGCACATTTCTTCACGAATTTGTGCACACCATTGCTTAACACGCTGTTCAGTTAGTTCTGGTTGACGATCTTCGTCGATACCTAGGCCAACAAAGTGGTCATCGTCTGCAAGTCCTTTAGAAGCAACAAAGTCATAACCTTCAACTGGCCACTTGCCCATTAAAATGGCACCTTTTGCTTCAACAATGTCTCTTACCATACCCATTGCGTCAAGGAAGTACTCTGCGTAATCTTCTTGGTCACCACAACCGAAGATAGCAACAAGCTTACCGTCAAAATCAATTTCTTCTAGCTCAGGGAAGAAGTCATCCCAATCACATTGCGCTTCGCCATAGTACCAAGTCGGAATACCGAAAAGGATTAGGTCGTATTCAGCGATTTCTTCCTTTGTGCTTTTAGCGATATCGTGGACGTCAATAAGATTTTTGCCCAATTCTTTTTGGATCATTTTTGCAACGTGTTCAGTGTTGCCAGTATCGCTACCAAAATAGATGCCTACGCTTGCCATCAGTTTAACCTTCTAATAAATTTTTTAATGATTCGTCTATTAACTGCGCGAGTAATTCACTTCGACTTAAACCTTTAGATTCAGCAATAACAGTTGCCTTGTCATAAACGTCTTTGTGCAGTTTTATTTCGACCCGTTTCAAACCTGCTTGTTTGTCACGCATCAGTTGATTCTTTTTGTTTATTCGAACTTGCTGTTCTCGACTGTACGGTGAAGACTTAGGTCGTCCGCGTTGTTTTTCAGTTGCGAACAGGTCAATCGTCGTTCTATCAATCGCTGCTTTTGCCATTGTGTGTATCCGTTATAAACCGTTTGTTTCCCAGAAAAACTGGATAACACCTTTAGCGATAAATCCCGCACACCCTAAAAATAAGACAGCCCAAACGGCCATTCTACCAAGCTTTGGAACCTTTCCTTGTTTCAATACGTCTTGAATTGCTAACCCGATGAAAACAAATATTGCGAGAAAAAATAGGTTTAAGCCTATCTGTTCAGCAATCGCATATTGTTCTGGTGTCATCTTTACTTTCCTAAGTTTTTGCGGTTAACCACTATGGGCGAATAAATCGTCTAATATCGGTGTTATGCCGAAACGGCGGCGGATTTTATCAAAAATATTCTTTAACTTCAGCTATTGTGATAAAAAATCTCGACAAATTTTAACAAAGGCCGTTTGTCTTTCTGCGTGTAACCAATGCCCGGCGCCTGAAATAATTTTGGCTTTTACGTTTGGGAATCGTTTGGTTATCTCACTTTGGTGCTCTTTTTGAACATAATTGGACTCACTGCCAATAATCATTAAAGTGGGCCCGTTAAAAGTACTGTCACTATTAGCTTTTATGATTTCATCGTAATCGGTAGCTAATTGCGCTAAGTCAAAACGCCATTTCCAGACCTTATTACTTTCGGCCTGATCGTCTCGAACAAGACTCTTAAGTAAAAATCCTCGTACACCTTTTTCTTCAATGTAATTACTCAACAATTCATCGGCCTGTTGGCGTGAATTTAGGTTGTCTAGTGGAACGGACTGTAAACCCGAAATGATTTGATCATGACGACGAGTATATTGAACCGGTGCAATATCAGCGACGAGAAGTTTGTCGACACGTTGTGGTTGCAGTAGAGCAATTTCCATTGCAATCTTTCCACCTAGCGAATGACCCAAAATAGACACAGATTCTAATTGGTGTTCTTTCAAAAAGTTAATTACCGCATTGGCCATATTACTGATACTTAATTTTTCTAGCGACGCACTGTCACCATGCCCTGGTGCATCTATAAGGTATACTTTGTGCTCATCGGCGAGTTGTTTAGCAACGGCCTTTAAATTATCCGAGGTACCAAACAATCCGTGGATAATAACTAGAGGTGTGCCTTCACCAAAAGATTGGAAATTAATCGACATTACTACTTTGCCTCAGTAAATCATTTAATAAAATCAATGTATGCCCCTAGTTTAACGTAATTGGGCTTTAAGAGGGTTCTTAAATCTGGTTATAATGCAAATATTCTTCTTAACGTTCCGTTAGGATCATACAAATCAAAAATAATAATGATTGGATTTTATGAAAACAATTCAAATAGATGATGATTTATATCAATTTATCGCTGCAAATACGCAACAAATAGGCGAATCTGCATCGGATATATTAAGACGCTTATTATGGGAAAACATTACTGACAAAGTAGTGCAAGTTGAACTGCAACAGGGCACGTCTCAGCCCGTTACTGAAGATGTTAGCTCTGATGAGTCAGCATCTGTAATTGAAACAACAGAAGTTGAGCCACTAAAGCCAGTCGTTTGCAAAGATACCTCTGTATTCAATTTATTAAATAAAGAAGAAGTAGCAACGCAAAAAGGCGCGGTTGGCCGCTTTCTGTTTATTTTAGGCAAACTTCACCGTGCACATACTTCTAACTTTGAAGAAGTGTTAACAATCAAAGGCCGTGAACGTAACTATTTTGGTCGAAGTGCATCAGAATTAGAAGCTAGCGGCAGCAGCATCAAGCCAAAGCAAATCCCAAATAGTGAATATTGGGTAACGACAAATAATAATACGCCTCGCAAAAAGTTTATTATATTTGAAGTAGCCAAACAGCTTGGTTATGAAGAGTCACAAGCAGAACAATTACGCGAATTAATCTAAAGGCCCTCATTGGGCGCTGTCTTCTAACAAAATAAAGGTAAGCAAATGGCATTGCATCCACGTGCTGGACAAAAAGCTGAATCCAAAGATTTGATCAATGTGCCAAGATTAATGGCCAATTATTATCTAAATGAGCCTGATATAGAAAAGTACCCAGGCCAAAAAGTAAGTTTCGGTACGTCAGGCCATCGTGGCTCGTCTATAAGTACTACGTTTAATGAAACTCATGTTTTAGCGATCGCACAAGCAGTGTGTGAGTACCGACATGAACAACATTACGAAGGTCCGTTGTATTTAGGCTTCGATACACACGCGCTGTCGGAAGCTGCTTTTGCTTCAGTTATTGAAGTGTTAGTGGCAAATGAAGTAGAAGTGATTGTACAAGAAGGGCGAGGCTATACCCCGACGCCAGTGATTTCTAATTTAATTATAGAACACAACAAAGAACATCCGGCATTTTTAGCGGACGGAATCATTATTACACCTTCGCATAACCCACCTGAAGATGGAGGCATTAAATACAATCCTCCTCACGGTGGTCCGGCTGATAGTAAGGTGACCAAATGGATAGAAGAGCGTGCTAATCAGCACCTATTAAACGATTTAGTCGACGTAAAACTGTTTCCATTCACTGACGCATTAAAAACAGGTTATGTAAAAGAACAAGACTTTATTGGTCAATACACTGACGGCCTAGCAAATGTTATTAATTTTGATGCCATTAAAGAAAAAGGTATCACAGTCGGCGTAGATCCTCTTGGCGGTTCAGGCATTGCCTATTGGCCGGTGATTAAAGAAAAATACGGTATTAACCTCCAATTAGTAAATGAGGTTGTTGATCCTACGTTTTCTTTTATGACATTGGATAAAGACGGCAAGATTCGCATGGATTGCTCATCGGAAAAAGCAATGGCGAGTTTAATAGAGTTAAAGTCAGAGTTTGATATAGCAGTTGCGAATGACCCGGATTATGACCGTCATGGCATTGTTACTCGCACACATGGCTTAATGAACCCGAACCACTTTCTAGCCGTATGTATTGATTACTTGTCCAAACACCGACCTAACTGGGATGCGTCATTGAAAGTGGGCAAAACATTGGTTTCGACCAGTATGATCGATAGAGTTGCGCAAGATAACGGAAAAGAAGTACTTGAAGTCCCTGTTGGCTTTAAGTGGTTCGTAGATGGCCTTACTGATCACAGCCTGATGTTTGGTGGTGAAGAAAGCGCCGGAGCGAGTTTCTTAACAAAAGAAGGTGATGTTTGGACCACGGACAAAGACGGTATTATTTTAGCGCTTTTGGCAGCTGAAATTACGGCAGTGACCGGACTAAACCCTTCTGAGTATTACGAAGAACTCGTAAAACGACATGGTCAGCCGATTTACAAGCGTATAGACGCACCTGCGACACCTGAACAAAAAGCGGTCTTAAGCTCTTTATCTCCAGAAGATATTCAGTTTGATATGTTAGCAGGTGAACCGATTAAATCAGTGTTGACTAATGCACCTGGTAACGGCGCCGCAATTGGTGGTCTGAAGGTGGTAACTGGAAATGGATGGTTTGCAGCGAGACCATCTGGCACTGAAAACATCTACAAAATTTACATGGAAAGTTTTTTAGGTGAAGCGCATCTAGCTGAGATTGAAAAAGAAGCAAAAGAGCTCGTTTCAATCGCTTTCGCAAATAAAGGATTGTAACCCCTTTACACCCAAAACCATTCTAAGCCCACTCACTTTTATAACTGAGTGGGCTTTTTCTTTTCTAGTATTTTTAACGTTATTCATCATATTTTAATTGAGTCTTTATTCTAATCATTGGCCGTGAATAGCCCTGCAAACGTATGTAGGGCAAAAATAGCCTTCATCTTCTTGGTCTATGTCGGTCAAACCTTTATATTCCTTCACCATATTTTGACTATCCTTGACTCCAGTACATAAAAAGACCACTTGAAAAGAAGTGAACTAGAATAACCTGGGGCGGGCAAATAGGGTGAATTCCAACATGGCTAAAACGAATAATAAATCATTTGCAGTGACTGCGAATGTCACGGCAGAGCAATTTAAAGACTCTATCGTAAAACACTTAAATGCAACTCACGGTACCGACGTAAATAAAGCAAGCAACCGCTCTTGGTGGAATGCAACAGCATCAGCACTAAACGAATACGTTTATAACGGTCTGAGTAACACACAGCGCACTTACTTTGAAAATGACACTCGTGCTGTACATTACTTCTCG
>NZ_CEYNSH010000023.1:16148-47431 GCF_982872775.1 Psychrosphaera sp.
GGTCGTCAGATTGAGCGCCCAGATAGCTGGCGTGAATACGGCAATCCTTTTGAAATTTGCCGTCCAGAAAGCGTACAAGAAATTCCACTTTACGGTTATGTAGAAACTAAGTTTGATGAAAAAGGCCACATTGTTAAGCAATGGCACCCAAGTCGTGTCATTAAAGGTGTTCCATGGGACGTGCCGGTTGTCGGTTATGAAGGCACAAACGTAAACGTATTACGTTTATGGGAATCTCGTGCATCTGATTTCTTTAACTGGGACGTATTTAACGCCGGTGGTTACCACGATTCTCACCGTGAGAACGTAGAAGCAGAAACAATTTCAAAAGTTCTTTATCCAAATGATGAAACCGATGCTGGTAAAGAGCTACGTTTAATTCAGCAATACTTCTTTAGCGCGTGTTCATTAAAAGACATCATCCGTCGTTACCAACGTGTTCACAAAGATGATTGGAGCAAATTCAGTGCTCAAGTAGCCGTTCAATTGAACGATACTCACCCAGCTATCGCGATTCCAGAGTTAATGCGTATCTTAGTTGACGAACATAACATCGATTGGGATACCGCTTGGACAATTAGTCGTGAAACCTTCTCATATACGAACCACACTTTACTTCCAGAAGCGTTAGAAAAGTGGTCAGTTAGACTATTCGAAAAAGTGTTGCCACGTCACTTAGAGATCATTTACGAAATCAACCGTCGCTTCCTTGAAGAAGAAGTTGAAGCTAAGTGGCCAGGCAATGACGATATTAAAGCTAAGCTTTCTATCATCGAAGAAGGTCATGAGCGTATGGTACGCATGGGTAACCTAAGTGTTATTGGTTCGAACAAAGTAAATGGTGTAGCTGAAGTTCACTCTGCGTTGGTTAAAACGGATTTATTCCCAGAATTTGACGCGTTATGGCCAAACAAATTAACGAACGTTACCAATGGTGTGACGCCACGTCGTTGGATTAAAGCTTGTAACCCTAAGTTAAGTCAGTTGATTGACGAGACGGTAGGTACAGAGTGGCCAACAAACCTAGAGTTACTGCGTAAGCTGGACAAAAAAGCAGACAACGCTAAGTTCCAGAAAACGTACATGGATATCAAACACGAAAATAAAGTTGAGTTAACAAAAGTCATTAAAGAGTTAACTGATATTGATGTCGATCCAACTGCAATTTTTGACATTCAAATTAAGCGTTTACACGAGTATAAGCGTCAGCACCTTAACTTATTGCACATCATGGCGTTATACCGTCGCTTATTACAAAATCCAGATTACGACATGCACCCACGAGTATTCGTATTTGGAGCGAAAGCAGCGCCAGGTTATGCATTGGCAAAAGACATCATTTATGCGATCAACAAAGTTGCTGAAAAGGTAAACAATGACGAGCGTATTAAAGGCAAACTGAAAGTTGTATTTTTACCAAACTACCGTGTTTCACTTGCTGAGAAAATGATTCCGGCGGCGGATGTGTCTGAACAAATCTCTACGGCAGGTAAAGAAGCATCAGGTACTGGTAACATGAAGCTTGCAATGAACGGTGCTATCACTATCGGTACGTTAGACGGTGCAAACATTGAAATCGCTGAAGAAGTCGGCGAAGAAAATGTCGTTATCTTCGGTCTGACGGTAGATGAAGTAAAAGCGGTTAAAAAAGCGGGCTATAGTCCTTGGGATTATTATTACGCAAATCCAGAGATCAAAGCAGTATTAGACTGGTTTGAAACTGATTACTTCACGCCAGGCAAACCAGGCGAACTCGCTTCTATTAAGCATAGCTTGTTAGACGGTGGTGACCCGTATCTTTGTTTAGCTGACTTTGAGTCGTACTCAAAAGCACAAGAACAAATTGATGCGAAATACAAAGACGCGAAAGGTTGGGCACGCAGCGCAATCTTAAACACAGCGTACATGGGTAAGTTTAACTCTGACCGTTCTATCCAAGATTATGTTGATAGAATCTGGAAGTTAAAGTCTTACAAAGCACAGTAAGAATCTAATCTATGATAAAGCCCGGCATTTGCTGGGCTTTTTTGTTACTATCTACCGAAATTTGTATATTTAGTTTTAAATGTTTTATCAAAGTTGTAGGCAGGAGCGTTATGCAAGATTTATTCAAAACAGATTTTCTTTCGGTAACACGTGATAATGAGTGGCATTTAGAGCCATTCGAAGTTGAACATTCCGATTACAATATTTCTGTTTGGGACACAGGCGTGATGCATATCGAGCCAAAAGCGCCTACTGATACAAAACGTTGTTATATTTTTTCTTGTGCGGTACATGGTAACGAGACGGCACCCATCGAAATCTGTAATGACATCATCCAGGAAATACTTCACAGCAAAACAGCAATTACTCAGCCTGTGCTGTTTATATTTGGTAACCCAGCGTCAATTAACATCGGCAAGCGTTTTGTCGAAGAAAACATGAATCGCTTGTTTAGTGGGCACCATTCTTCAGCAGATGAAAATGGTTACAGGAACAAAGAATGTGAACGCGCTGCAAAACTAGAGCAATATGTAACTCGTTTTTTTGGTTTATATCCTACCTGGCACCGAACGCATTACGATTTGCATACGGCCATTCGTGACTCAGCTCATGAAAAGTTTGCTGTTTACCCATATCTGCACGGTAAAAACTGGCAAAAACAACAATTCGAAATTTTGCGTGCAATGGGAGTTACCACCTTTTTATTAATGGAAAAGCCTGCGACGACGTTCAGCTACTATTCCTCGAAGGAACACGGTGCTGAGGCATTCACCGTGGAACTTGGTAAAGTGCGACCGTTTGGTGAAAATGATCAAACTAAATTTGCGGCTGCTAAACAAACCCTGGTTGAATTACTAAAGGGTAAACTGTTTGATGGTGAAGAGTTTGACGCCAAAAACTATCAAATAATGACAGTAAATAGAGAAATCATTAAACACAACGACTCATTTGAGCTATGTTTTAGCGATGATGTCGCTAACTTCACTCAATTCAGTAAAGGCGAAGTGTTGGCGAAAGAAGATGGCTCACCAATTGAAGTTGAAATTGAAGGTGAAGCCATTGTGTTTCCGAACGCCAAAGTTGCCAATGGACAGCGTGCATTGTTGACGGTTGTGCCAAAAGATATTTCAGACTCTTTAAGCTAATTTAGCCTATCTATTAGCCAGGCCAAAGAATAAAGCCCGATGTCATTCATCGGGTTTTCTAATTCATTTATCCTAAAAGCTACGTATTACCTGTCCTTACCGGGTTATAAAATATCCAAAAGTGGCAATTTTTCTTCACACTTCTCATTTCTAAACTATTTACTCTAAATTTTCTAAAAATTGAACCCGATACACGACCCGGGTAAAGTCCTTTGCATCATAAAAAATATAACAAAAAATCAGCAAAGCTCAGTTTTAAAGAGTTTTGAACAAGGGGACAAGTCAAGTATGGCTAAGCTATTAAACGTCGACAACCCAAACAATACTTCTAAGGAAGATACCTTAGAATTAGCGTTTGTTGGTGAGCACGCTTTATCTATTCCTACATTTAAAATGTTGGACGAAAACGGCGAGTTGTATAAAGGTGCAATTAAGTCATCTATGGACAAAGAAACCGCCATTCGTATATATGAAACGATGCGTTTTATACGTGTGTTTGATGAACGTATGTTAGCGGCACAACGACAGGGTCGAATCAGTTTCTATATGCAGTGTCTTGGTGAAGAAGCGGCCGTTACTGGTTCTGCAGCTGCACTTGAAGATCAAGACATGATCTTTGCACAATATCGTGAACAAGCCGCATTAGCGTACCGTGGTTTCACGTTAGAACAGTTCATGCATCAAAACTTTTCTAATGAGAAGGACTTTGGTAAAGGCCGTCAGATGCCTATTCATTACGGCTCAAAAGAGCTGAACTACTCTACGATATCTTCTCCTTTAGGTACGCAGATCCCACAAGCCGCAGGTTATGCATATGGTCAAAAGCTTAAAGGCAACAAAGCAACAACTATTTGTTACTTTGGTGAAGGTGCTGCATCTGAAGGTGATTTCCATGCTGGCTTAAATATGGCCGCGGTCCATAAAGCACCGGTTTTGTTCTTTGCAAGAAACAACGGATATGCGATCTCGACGCCGGCCCATGAGCAATTCAAAGGTGACGGTATTGCGGTGCGTGGTGTCGGCTATGGCATGAAAACAATTCGTGTTGATGGTGTGGATGCGTTAGCAGTCTATGAAGCCGTAAAAATGGCTCGAGAATATGCAGTTGAGAATAATGAACCTGTTCTTATCGAGTCGATTGCATACCGTTTAGCTGCGCACTCTAGCTCAGATGATCCAACGGGATATCGTGAAAAAGAAGAAGAAGAAACTTTCAGAGCAAATTGTCCAATAGAACGCTTTAAAAAGTATATGCTAAAACAAGGCTGGTTAGACGAAGCGGAAGACGAAAAAGCGAAAGAAGAAATTAAGGCTCAAGTGCTTAATGCATTAAAAGTGGCTGAGAAAGTATCCAAGCCTGCTTTAGAAGAAATCGTTACCGATGTTTACGAAACGGTTCCGGCGCACTTACAAAAACAATATGAACAACTAAAACAACATATCCAAAAGTATCCAGAGTCTTATCCAGCAACATCTGGTCGTTTAGGGGAGACGAAGTAATGGCAAAGATGAATATGCTGCAGGCAATTAACTCTGCACTTACAATCGCAATGGAAGAACATGAAAATGCATGTGTTTTTGGAGAGGACGTTGGTGCATTTGGCGGTGTTTTCCGTGCAACAAGTGGTCTTCAGGAAAAGTTTGGTAAAGATCGTGTATTTAATACGCCTTTAGTTGAGCAAGGTATTCTTGGTTTCGCAAATGGTTTGGCAGCGCAAGGCACGCTTGCAATAGCAGAGATTCAATTTGCTGATTATATTTTTCCAGCGTTCGACCAAATCGTAAATGAAACAGCAAAATTCCGTTTCCGCTCAGGTAACGAATTTAATGTTGGTAACCTTGTCATAAGAACGCCTTACGGAGGCGGTATTCACGGTGGTTTATATCATTCGCAATCACCAGAAGCATATTTTGCTCATACACCGGGTCTTAAACTAGTGTTTCCACGAAACGCCTATCAAGCAAAAGGCTTGTTGGCAGCGAGTTTAGAAAGTAACGACCCAGTAATCTTTTTCGAGCCTAAGCGTTTATATCGCGCCTCAGTTGGTGATGTTCCAGAAGAGAAGTACAGTATCGAATTAGGTAAGGCAGAAGTCGTTAAACAAGGTAATGACGTAACCTTGTTAGCTTGGGGTGCTCAGGTAGAGATGCTAGAAAAAGCCGCAGAAATGGCAGAAAAAGACGGTATCTCTTGTGAAGTTATCGATTTGAGAACGGTACTTCCTTGGGATGTAGAAACAGTTACCCAATCAGTATTAAAAACGGGACGACTCGTTGTATCACAAGAAGCGCCACTAACTGGTGGTTTTGCATCAGAGATAGCGGCGACGGTACAGCAAGAGTGTTTCTTACACCTTGAGTCTCCTATTGAGCGTGTTTGTGGTTTGGATACGCCTTATCCGCTTGCACACGAAAAAGAATATATGGCCGATCACCTAAAAGTGTATGAAGCCATTAAACGTTCGATAGATTACTAATCAGGTTGGAGTTAAAAATGAGTGTAGATTTTATTTTACCTGATATTGGTGAAGGTATTGTTGAATGTGAAGTAGTTGAGTGGTTAGTAGCTGAAGGCGACGTCATTAAAGAAGACCAACCAATTTGTGAAGTGATGACTGACAAAGCAATGGTAGAAATCCCTGCAAAAGCAGACGGGGTAGTCAGCAAGCTTTACTATCAAAAAGGCGAGATAGCGATTGTAGGTCAGCCTTTGTTTGCAGTTAATGAGGATGGGAATTCAGTGCCGAACAACGCGGAACGCATTGCCGATCAAGCTACCGAGCAAACGTCAAACAAAGTATCGGCAACGCCAACTGTTGAAACACAGCAGTCTAGTTCGAACGGCCAAGTAGAAGACTTCCTATTGCCTGATATTGGCGAGGGAATTGTTGAGTGTGAAGTCGTTGAATGGTTAGTTTCAGAAGGTGATGAAGTAAAAGAAGACCAACCTATTTGTGAAGTAATGACTGATAAAGCGATGGTAGAAATTCCAGCCAAAAGTGACGGTATTATTAGCAAACTGTATTATCAGAAAGGTGAAGTCGCCATCGTACATCAACCGCTGTTTGCAATAACAACGTCGGGGGGCGAAGCACCAACGAACAATGCTGGGTCAGATTCAACAAAACCAGCTGCGCCATCGGTGAAGTCTCAACCTAATGACACTTTAACTAAGAACAATGCAGCATCGGCTGACAGTACGACGTACGTCAATAAAAAAGCGGTCGCTTCTCCAGCTGTACGTCGTCGAGCACGTGAAATGAATATTGATATTCGCCAAGTAAAAGGCTCTGGTAAAAACGGACGTGTTTATAAGGAAGATTTACAAGACTTCCTAAATGGCAAACAAAGGCCTGAACAGACTACTTCTACGGAATCCTCGGCGCAGGCAGCAACGACTTCTCTGTCAGAGGCTAACCGAGTAGAGCCTATCAAAGGCGTTAAGGCGGCTATGGCTAAAGCGATGCAAGAGTCTGTATCAACGATTCCACATTTCACTTACTCAGATGAAATTGATCTGACAGAATTGGTTAAGCTTCGTAAGAAGTTAAAGCCAGAGTATGAGAAACAGGACATTAAACTGACAATGATGCCGTTTTTCATGAAAGCATTGTCGTTAGCGATCAAAGAGTTTCCAATTATGAACTCACAGCCAAACAAAGACTGTACTGAATTGACGTACTTCAATGACCATAATATTGGTATGGCTGTCGACTCTAAGGTTGGTTTGTTGGTACCAAATATTAAAGGGTGTCAATCACTTAGTATCAAAGATATTGCTGTTAAAGTTGGTGAATTAACCTCTCAGGCGAGAGCCGGTCGATTATCGCCTGAGCAATTAAAAGGCGGTACAATTTCAATTTCTAATATTGGTGCGCTTGGTGGTACAACAGCGACACCTATAATTAATAAACCAGAAGTTGCTATTGTCGCGTTAGGCAAGATGCAAACATTACCTAGATTTAATGAGAATGGTGACGTCGAAGCCCGTCAGATTATGACGGTGAGTTGGTCTGGTGATCATAGAATCATTGATGGTGGCACGATAGCTAGATTCAATAATCTTTGGACTCGCTACTTAGAAGATCCAAGTACGATGTTAATGGCGATGTCGTGAACCCATTAGCCAATCATTAAAAATATAAAACCCCCAACTTGAAACAAATTGGGGGTTTTTATTTATGTACACTACATGGTGTCTATTTATAATTTAAGTACGACTTTAACATCACCAGAGACTTTACTTGCATCAACAAAGCTAATGGTATTGGGATTAGAGGCGACTAACTTAATAGCCTCATCAGCATTCGGTACCTCTTGTGGTGGGGTCCCTTTACCGGTAAATACGAGTTTTGACCAATAAGCCTTTAATTGGCTTTCACTTCGATTTAGTGCTTTGGAATTAAATTCCTTGGTTACATCATTGCCAGCGGCTAGGTTTACTGGAATGATTTGATTGCCATTCGGAAATGACTTCATTTTACCAGTAAATATCCTCGCAACTGATTTTGCATCTAATGCAGAATCATTAGAGGGGTGCACAATGACCGCAACATCTGCAAAGCTAGCACTACTAAATGCAATTATTGAAGCTAAACATATTTTTTTAATCATCAGTTTCTCCTAAAAAACTAAATCTATACTTGAAGAAAGCGACTTGCTGTCACCAGCTACGGCATAATCAAAAGAATTATCTTTTACATCATCATATTGTAGTTTAAATGCGGCAGAAGGGTGAAAATCATACCTAAAACCTACAGAGGTAGTATTGTGATCTTCTCCATCAGCGATTACTGAGCCATCTAAAAAGTTTCCGGTTTGGTCAAGCTCTGAATATGCTAAAAAGGGCGTGAAACCATCAAAGTTGTAACCAACACTGACCATCAAAGAGTCAAGTTGTCCGTCATCATCCAGCTCTAACTGGTTCAACTCGGTCAGAACAAAAGCTTGACCAAACGTCATATTCAGCGCTAAACCTAAAAATGTTCCGTCCCTTTCAGTCTTGCCACCCCATGTAGTTGGAACACCTGAACGTGTACGTTCATTTGTATAGGTCATCGCGGTGCCACGTATTTCAAGCCACTCATTACTTAAGTTTAATACGGCTCCCAAAATGTCTTTCCATTCTTCAGTAGTTGGCTCTAAAAAGAAAAATTGGCTTAAAAGCCGGTTGTTTTCACTTTTCTCTGACCCTGTGTAAAAGTTCGCAGCTAAACTCCAATCGTTTAAAGCGCCTTGATATAAAAGATTGACCCCATTGTAATTAAAAACTTGCCACGTATAAGTATCTGCAGGTGGTCGAATCCATGTGTAAGCAAATCCAACGTCATAAAAATCCGAATAGTAGAATAGGGGAAGGCGCTTTTTGCCAACTTGAAGTGTCCAGTTTGGGTTGAGTTCGTATGACAAGAATGCCCACTCAAGGCTAGCATCGAAGTCATCAGCGCCCCTTGCAACCACTTGAGCAGTAGCGGTTAACTTATCGGCCAAATCTGCCTGAACCTGTAAACCAAATAAACTTTCTTGTCGAAAGGACCATTCTTCACCATAAGCGGACACAATGGGATAGTCAGCTAAAAAAGTAGGCGGAACATCGTATTGAGGAACACCATCGCCGCTGAGTACTTTACCGGCCGTTATGCTAGCAAAACCTGTAAAATTTACATCAGCGGATACCAATGGCGAACATAAAAGTAGAGTTGTAACAGCTAATTTTAGTTTTTTCATCGTACATTACCCTTGTTGTGTATCAATAAGGTATATACGTAAAATTAGTTTTCGCAATTTTTTGGCAAAAAAAAAGCACATCATTTGATGTGCTTTCTCTTTAATACTGGTGGAGGGAGGTGGATTCGAACCACCGAAGGCAGAGCCGTCAGATTTACAGTCTGATCCCTTTGGCCACTCGGGAACCCCTCCGAACGATGCGCATAATATCAAATGAATTAGGGATGTAAACAAATTATTAAAGTTTTTGAACGGTTTGCCGATTAAGTGACTAAATAAGCATCGAAGCAGTAGAATGAGTTCACATATTAACCAATCAAACTCAATTAATGATGAGCATTACAAAGAGCCAGGAATGAATAACCATGTTATTCGTGAGAGCGCTTTTTACAATGAAATAGCCGAGTCAGCGCGTACGTCTAATAAGTGTCAGTTTGACTTGTTGCTTGCAATGGTGAGCGAAGATGCTACCGATTTCGATGAGTTTCATCAAATCCAAACACCCTCAAACATAAACGATTCTGATCTTTACAAAAATTTTGAGGTTTCACCTAAAAAAATCTATCAAGAACCTGACCATAAACGCTCTCTTAGTCAAAACGAACGAGTGCAAGCGAAATGCTTTAAAGACGTGCAACTTGATTTAATGATGAATCAGGAAGGGTTAGTGATAGGAAATAGTGTCAGTGACCAAATGGTTTTTGCTAATACGGACTACAATACGCGAGTCAAAAACAAGGACTTTTATAACCGTAAAAGTAACAAACAACCCAGTGAAACAGAAGTGAATAATGATGCACCTAAAGCAAATATACACGATGTTTTGAGACCTAATAGTATGGATGTAGACGCTTGGTTTAAAACACTTTCACAAGCAAGAAGTTTAGACTTAGTGAGCTAGAACTGGTTATAATCAGTACTTAATAATTTCGCTAATTAAGTATCGCTGTTTATGATCAAAAGAATTTCGAAGCAACACGTCGTCGATGCCACCGTTTTAGATTTTTGTCGAGAGTTGTCCACACCAAATCATTCGAGCATACCGTTTAGCGGTGAGGTTGATACCGCGTACTCTTCGAGACTTTCTCAATCAACAGATAACAGCGTATATCAAGCTGTTCCTCAAGCAATTTTGTTCCCAAAGTCAACCGACGATTTACTGGCCATCACTGAATTAGCGAATGATAAGAGATACCAAGGATTAAAATTCACTCCCAAAGGAGGTGGAACAGGCACAAACGGCCAAGCGCTAACCGATCATATTATCGTCGATATGTCACGGTACATGCGTGAGATTCTTGAATTTAACGAGCAAGAAGGCTGGGTGAGAGTTCAATCAGGTGTGATAAAAGACCAGCTAAATGACTTCTTGAGGCCTTTTGGGTATTTTTTTGCACCCGATTTATCTACATCAAATAGAGCGACCATCGGTGGCATGATTAATACCGACGCTTCTGGTCAAGGCTCATTAGTTTATGGCAAAACCAGCGACCATGTATTAGGCCTTACAGCTGTGTTAATTTCGGGTGATTTGCTAGAAACAAAACGATTACCATTGTCGGATGCAAAGGTAATTGGTCACTCCGAAAACCCAGTCTCCAATCTATATAAACAAGCCATCGACACCTGTGAGAATAACCGTCAGGATATTCTAAGTACATTCCCGCGGCTAAATCGTTTTCTAACTGGTTATGATTTGGAAAACGTATTTGATGATAAATTAGAAACGTTTGATATCGGACGCTTGTTAACTGGGTCAGAGGGTACGTTGGCGTTCATCACAGAAGCAAAGTTAAATGTAACCCCCATACCTAAGTTCAAAACGATGTTAAACATCAGCTACGATAGTTTTGATTCTGCGCTTAGGAACTCTCCGTTTTTGGTGGAAGCGAATGCAACATCGGTAGAGACAATTGATAGTAAAGTCTTGGGGTTGGCTAAAGCTGACGTGGTTTGGAACGATGTTAAAAATATGGTCCACCAGTCTACTGAAGTAGGTATCGAGGGACTAAACATAGTCGAGTTCAACGACGAAGATGAGACTGCCCAAAATCAAAAAGTGGATGCATTGTGCCGTCGTTTAGATGAATTAATTTCGACAAACCAAGCGGGGGTTATCGGCTATAAGCTGACAACCTCATTGCAGGAAATGCAAAAAGTATATGCGATGCGGAAAAAGTCGGTCGGACTATTAGGCAACGTTGAAGGAAATAAAAAGCCTATTGCCTTTGCAGAGGATACCGCAGTACCACCTGAGCATTTAGCCGACTTTATTGCCGAATTTAGAGCCTTATTAGACAGTCACCAACTTGATTATGGTATGTTTGGCCATGTTGACGCTGGTGTATTGCACGTTCGGCCTGCACTGGATTTAATGGATCCAAACCAGGAAGTCTTATTGCGTAAAATTTCGGACCAAGTCGTAAAGCTAACCGCAAAGTACAAAGGGTTGATGTGGGGCGAACACGGGAAAGGCTTTCGTAGTGAGTATGGCCCTGAGTTCTTTGGTGAAAAGCTATTTAAAGAAATTCGAAAAATTAAGTCTGTTTTCGACCCAAACAATAGATTAAACCCTGGCAAAATATGTACCCCTCTTGAGTCTACGGATTCAATCGTAAGCGTAGACGCTGTAAAGCGCGCAAATTTTGATAAACAAATACCAATTCAAAATAGAGAGGTATTTGCGAACACCATCAATTGTAATGGCAATGGCCTTTGTTTCAATTATGACGCTGATAGTGTCATGTGCCCATCATACAAACAGTCAGCGGATCGTAGAATGTCGCCTAAAGGTAGAGCAACGTTGATGCGAGAATGGCTGCGTTTACAAGGCGATAATGTAAACGTTAGTGCAAACGCATTTTCTTCTCATTGGTTTATGCAACTATTGCGTACACCATTCAAACTCGTATCGACATTGCGTTCTAAAGCTGGGGTTTATGATTTTAATGATGAAGTCAAAGAGAGTATGGATGCTTGTTTAGCATGTAAAGCTTGTACCTCAGCTTGCCCTGTGAAAGTGGATGTTCCAACATTTAGAAGTGAATTTTTACAAGCTTACTATTTGAGATATTTTAGAAAATTTAGTGATCACATGGTTGCAAATGTTGAAACCTTAATGCCATTTCTAAGCAAATTCAGTGGTATTTCAAATATATTAATGAGCAACCCTATATCTAGATTTATAACTGAAAAGTGGGTTGGTTACATTGATGCACCTCAATTGACCAAAACACCCGAACAGCGTTTGCCTTCTGAGTTTATTTATCATGAAAAGCAAGACGAAGTACTAAAACAAACACCTAATGTCGTGTTCATAGCCCAAGACGCATTTACCAGTAGTTTTGAGTCTGATTTAGTTGTCGACACGGTGCAGGTATTAGACTTCCTTGGCTTTAAGCCAATCCTTTTACCATTTGTTGCTAACGGCAAACCGCAACACGTAAAAGGCTTTTTAACTAAGTTTAAAGAAACCGCTACCAGAGCCTCCAAGTTTTATAATCGGATAGCAACCCTTGGCCACCCAATTGTTGGGTTAGATGCATCCATGACATTGGCTTATAGAGACGAATATCCAAAAGCGTTAGGAAACAACACCGTTCAATTCAATATCGAATTGCTCAGTGAATGGTTAGTGAAACAAACCTTCCCGGTGATTGAGGGGGGCCTAAAACTTTCTGAAAAAGGTACTAACGGTTCATTCAACGTACTCACTCACTGTACAGAAAAATCGCTGTTAAACGAAAGCCCTCAGCACTGGCCGACGATTTTTAACACTCTAGGACTGAGTGCGTCACCACAAGCAAGTGGTTGCTGTGGTATGGCAGGGACTTTTGGCCACGAAAAAGATAATCAAGTTGCCTCTAAAGAGCTCTTTGATATGAGTTGGAAGCCAGCATTAGAGGCTATTGAAAATAATGGAAATCAGCCGCTCGCAACGGGTTTTAGCTGTCGTTGCCAAGCCAAGCGCTTTTCAGGAAAACCAATTCTGCACCCAGTCCAATTGCTAGCTCAATTGATATCTGATGGAAGGCTGGCGAAAATAGATTAAACGCGCTTCATCCCAATGAACTGCAACTTTTAAAAAGAAAGGACCATTTTTAAATGGAATTACAACATTATTACGTTGAATTTTTAACCATTGCTTTAGCGCATTTAATTGCTGTGGCAAGTCCGGGACCAGACTTTGCCGTTGTATTAAAGCACTCTATCAAATACGGCAGACAAACAGCTTTAATTACAAGTGTGGGTGTGGGCAGTGCAATTTTGATTCACGTGGCGTACGCATTGGCGGGGATAGGGCTAATAATTAATAGTACGCCGTGGCTTTATGATGTGTTGATTATCATCGCAGCTACGTTTCTGATTTACCTCGGGTGGGGCGCAGTCCGTTCACCAGCATCCGATGCGTTAGAATCGCCTGAAATAAAAGAAAAACCACACACTGGTGTTAAACACTCTAATTCAGATCAGTTATCAATGAGAAAAGCGTTTATCATTGGATTTATGACTAATGGCCTAAACCCAAAGGCGACATTATTCTTTCTATCACTTTTTACCGTCGTCATATCTGCAGAGACACCAATGGTCGTTAAGGGCGTATATGGCGTTTATTTAGCTATGGCTACTGCGGTTTGGTTTAGCTTTTTATCGTTGATGTTAACTCAACAAAAAGTCAGGAATGTTTTTTTAAAAAAAGGATACCTATTTGATAGGGTGATGGGATGGGTGTTGATCGCTCTGGCTCTCCATATCATAGTAAGTCAATTCTTTTTAAGTTAAACAATGGTTTAGGCTGTGAGTAACAGGTTTTTCTCATAAAAAAGGAAGAGCGAATTGCTCTTCCTATTAACATATAAAAATATACTCTTAGTTTTTATTTAGTATTGTAAATCACTGTATCAAACTGATTAAATTTTGATGACGTGTCAGCAATTTGATCTTCAATATCGTTTAGCCTTTCAACTTCATCACAGAGATATTCAACCTTTTCTTCCAGTAACTCTGCTTGTTCTTCGATTTGGGCTTCAATTCGCTCATCAAGTCCATCTAAATGCTCGAGGCTGCCTTCTCCTTCAGTCATTGCCTTTCCAACGAGTTGTAAGACGTTTCCAACCAAGCTAGGTACTAACTCTTCCATTATATCTTCAACGGCTTGGTCAATTTGCTTGTTGGCAAAATCTACATCAAGATCATTTGAAGAAAAATGGTAGGTTCCGTCTGCACGGCTGTATTCTTGTTGTAATGTATACTGCAATTCAGAAAACTTAGCTTCAATATCGTTATCGACTCCCAATTCTGTAAATGTTTTTGATAGGGCATCGCTGGCAACCTGAATCGAACCGACAACAATATCGTTGATTTTAGGCACTAAACTACGAGTGCTATATGCATAATCAGAAATCAACGCTTCTTGTTCCGCTGAGAGTGACACGCGCTCACCTTTATAAAAGACCATATTGTCTTTATAAATATCGTAAATGGTTTCGTTTCCAGAACGAATTAGAATGTGGTCTGGGGTAATCGTAACATCATTATTTAACTCGATATTACAGCTGTTATTTTCAAATCCACTGTCGTGTGACAAAGCCAAAGGTGAAGAAAGCATCAAAGTTAACGCACTTAAACCAATTAATATTTTATTATTCATTTTAGTTTCCTTTATATTCAACTTGAATTAACTCACATGTTTTTAATAGAGACATTGCAGTTAATTAATCTGACTTTTGGTTTATATGTAATCAAGTAATATACCAACTATATGTTACTGTTTTTATTGAGCTTTTATTTCAGGGCGAATTTGTTATTTAGAAAGATCGTCAAAAAGTCGTTTATTTGACCACTATTTAGTGGGCTTTATACAGTGGCGGATTACTGTACAAACAATCTAATTTTCTTAGCGCAAATCATATAGCTAGTGATATACTTCGGACCATTAAATGACAGAAACAGTTAAGTAAATCTTGTTCGGGTTTACATTTTCAAAAAGGATAAATAAATGGCGGAAACAGAAAATCGCCCATCCAATTTCATCAGAAATATCATTGATGCAGATTTAGCTTCAGGCAAATACGCGACAACTCATACGCGTTTTCCACCAGAACCGAATGGTTTTTTACATATAGGTCATGCCAAGTCTATCGTTTTAAACTTCGGTATCGCTCAAGATTATAATGGCCTGTGTAATCTACGTTTCGATGATACCAACCCAGAAAAAGAGAATATTGATTACGTACACGCTATCAAAGAAGACGTAAACTGGTTGGGCTTTAACTGGGACGGCGACATTTGTTATTCGTCCAACTACTTTGACCAACTTTTTGAATATGCGGTAGAGCTTATTAACAAAGGTTTGGCCTACGTAGACTTTTCTAGCCAAGAGCAAATTCGCGAGATGCGCGGTACGCTGAAAGCACCTGGCCAAAACAGTCCTTACCGTGACACAACACCTGAAGAAAACCTAAAGCATTTTGAAGATATGCGCGCTGGTAAATATAAAGAAGGTGAGTGTTGTTTACGCGCCAAGATTGACATGACGTCAAGCTTTATGTGTATGCGTGACCCTGTTATCTATCGAGTTCGCTTTGCACACCATCATCAGACAGGTGATAAATGGTGTATTTATCCAATGTACGACTTTACTCACTGTATTTCGGATGCCATTGAAAATATTACCCATTCACTTTGTACTTTAGAATTCCAAGACAACAGACGTTTATACGATTGGGTTTTGGACAATATTTCTATTGAATCACGCCCGCATCAATATGAGTTTTCTCGTTTAAACCTCGAATACACAATGATGTCTAAGCGTAAATTAAATGACTTGGTCGTACAAAATCATGTCAGCGGTTGGGATGACCCACGTATGCCTACTATTGCTGGTTTACGTCGTCGAGGTTATACACCAGCGTCAATTCGCGAATTCTGTAAGCGTATTGGTGTAACAAAAGTAGATAATACTGTTGAAATGGGCATGCTAGAAGCTTGTGTTCGTGAAGACTTGAATGAGAATGCACCTCGAGCAATGGCGGTAATGGATCCAATTAAATTGGTAATCGAAAACCTGCCAGACGATCACGTAGAATGGTTAGATGCTCCTAATCACCCAAACAAAGAAGAAATGGGCACTCGAAAGGTACCTTTCACTAAAGAAATCTTCATTGAAAGAGAAGACTTCCGTGAAAGTGCTAATAAGAAATATAAGCGTTTGGTATTAGAAAAAGAAGTACGTTTACGCAATGCTTATTTTGTTAAGGCGGTTCGCTTTGACGCAGATGAAGCCGGCAATGTCACGACGGTTTATTGTGAGTATGATCCAACGACGCTTGGTAAGTTACCAGCTGATGGTAGAAAGGCAAAAGGCGTCATACATTGGGTTTCTGCTTCACACGGCGTACCAGCAGAAATACGCGATTATGACCGCTTATTTACAGTACCAAATCCAGCGGCAGCAGAAGACTTCACTGAAGTTTTAAACCCTGAATCTTTGGTCATTCGCCAAGGTGTGATTGAGCCAAGTTTGGTTGACGCAGCACCACAACAAGGTTATCAATTTGAACGTCTTGGTTATTACTGTTTTGACGGTTCAAAGAACGAAGAAGGGCAGCTAATCTTCAATAAAACAGTGGGTTTAAGAGACTCTTGGGCTAAAGAAGAAAAGAAATAAAAACGAGTTTTTTGGTGGACTTAGTAGCCCGCCTCAAACCTATAAACAAAAAGACCGACTGTTTATTCAGTTCGGTCTTTTTTTATTAAGAGATTCAATGTTTCTCGTTATTAAATAGTGCTATTTAGAGTGTTAGTTATCATCAATTTAATTGAATAACTTGCACTGAGTTATCTTGTTGAACTGCACTCGAATCTTCCTCACTAACGAACGGAGTGATTTCCGGTGCATCAAACGCTACATCACCTTCCTCGGTTTCTTGTGAAAGGCTCTTAAAGTCGAATAATTCATTGTCGGCTAAATGACTCGGTACAACGTTTTTAACAGCATTAAACATACTTTCGATTCGGCCTGGATAAGACTTATCCCAGTCATTAAGCATCTGTTTAATTTGCTTTCTCTGCAAGTTTTCTTGAGAGCCACATAGGTTACAAGGAATAATAGGAAACGCCTTTGCTTCACTAAACTTCACAATGTCTTTTTCTTTGGCGTATGCAAGCGGTCGGATAATAACGTGTTCGTTGTTATCACTTTTTAGTTTAGGTGGCATTGATTTTAATTTACCACCGTGGAACATATTTAAAAATAACGTTTCTAGGATGTCATCACGATGATGACCAAGTGCAATTTTCGTTGCGCCTAGTTCTTTTGCAGTCCTATATAAAATCCCACGGCGTAGACGTGAGCATAGAGAGCATGTCGTTTTGCCTTCCGGAATTTTGTCTTTAACGATGGAATAGGTGTCTTCAGTAACGATCTTGTATTCGACACCGAGCTCTTTTAGATAAGCAGGAAGAATATGATCAGGAAAACCAGGTTGCTTTTGGTCGAGATTAACAGCAATTAGCTCAAATTTAACCGGCGCCGATTTTTGTAGGCTCATTAAAATGTCTAACATCGTATAGCTGTCTTTTCCGCCGGATAAGCAGACCATGATGCGATCACCATCTTCAATCATATTAAAGTCGGCAATAGCTTGTCCTACTTGTCTACGAATTCGCTTTTGTAACTTGTTAAAGTTGTACTGTTCTTTTGCTGCTGAACTTGTCATAAATACCCTCAAAAATCAGGGGCGCATTATAATCTTGTCAGCAACAGTTTAAAACTAAAATCCGTTAATGTGACTAAATTTTGATCGGGCATTCAAAATTATTTGGTTTAACGGCGAGTAAATCACACTCTACATTGTCGATAACATGCTCGGCAGTATTACCAATCAACGCAGCACTTAAACCCTGTCGCCCAACTGTTCCAATAACGATTAATTCTGCGTCCAGCTCTTTTGCTAAACGCGGGATAACATCTTCTGGTAAACCCTCTAAAACATGGCAGTTGTGTTGTCTTACACCAGAACCATCTGCCAACTGAGCCATACTTTTTTCATGGTGTGCACACATTGATGCGTTGTATTCATTTGGATCGAACTCTGGGATTTCAACGGCAATATTAACTGGCGTAGGTGGATAAGCGTTCACTAGATGAACCGTAGAATTGAGCAATTTAGCCATGAAATCAGCAGTGCCTACGATTTCGTTATTTAACTGTTTGTGCTCTTCATCATCAGTGCCTGTTGAGACAGCAGCCAAGACTTGACCATGTTCAGGCCATGCATGTTCTTTTACGAGCAAAACTGGGACTGGACATTTTCTTAATAAGTGCCAATCCGTTGGAGTAAATATCACAGATTTTAAGGAGTCGTGTTGATGAGTTGCCTTAATGACAATATCGTATTTGTTTGAGAGCACCTCCCTAATGATGCTTTCATAAGGCCTGTTATGCCAAACGACTTTAAAGCCGACATTCTCTTGATTTAATTGGCTTTCATTGATCATTTCTTCCAGCCATGCAGAGCGATCTGAAACTACGGCTTGTTTCATCGCATCACGCTCGTCCAAAGACAACATCGTCGTCATTTCATATGAAAAGTCGTAAATGGAAAGAAATAGGGTGATTTCACAAGGGTGTTTTTGAGCTAACTCTAATGCTCGTGCGAACGCTTTTTGATTGTCTTCGGTTGGATCGATAACAACCAATAACTTGTTGAGTTCTTTCATGACATTTCTTTCCTTTTGATTACTCTGACCATCTTGCCCCTAAGGTTTACGTGTTTAAACCTTCTTTTCGTCAACGTACATTTTTAACGTTAAGTCTAGACTATCAAAAAGAATTCGTAACTTATTTGAACTAAATCAAGTTTTTATACTTATTTCATTAACGCTTGCAAACCGTTAAAGTCTCGTATTTCTACAAACTTACCATTAAGAAATAAAATATCTTGTTTTTGTAGTTTACTGAAAATACGGCTCACGGTTTCAACTGTTAACCCTAAATAGTTGCCTAAATCTGCACGGGTCATTGTTAACCTGAAGTTTTCTGGAGAAAGATTACGCTCAGCAAACCGAGTTGATAATGATACTAAAAATGTACATACCCTTTGTTCCGCTGTTTTTTTATTAAGCAGCATAAACATAGCTTGATCATTGGAAATTTCATTGCTCATTAGGCGTTGTACTTGATGACGCAAAGCTGGCATTGAAACTGATAGGTTATCAATCGTATCAAAAGGGATTTCACACACCATACTTGTTTCAAGTGCTTCAGAATAAGAAATATGTTGATTCGTTGCGATTCCGTCAAAACCAATGATATCACCAGGTAAGTGAAAACCTGTTATTTGTTGAATACCTTCTTGGTCAATGAGAAATGATTTAAAACTACCTGAACGCACTGCGTAAAGAGAACGGAGGTTTTGGCCTGCCTCCACTAAGCGTTGTCCTTTCTGGTAAGGCTTTTTACGCTCAATCATGTTATCTAATTTGTCTAAATCATCGTTACCTAAAGAGAAAGGCAGGCAAAGTTCACTAAGGTTACAGTTAGTGCAACTAATTGAAAAACCTTTGCAAGAAGCAGTATTCCTTACGGTAGTCATATTATGTCCCGATAATTTTGAATATAGAATTAGACAGGCTATAAAGCGCCATAGCTACGATAATAAGCCCAAATAGGAGCCTAATTCCAGTTTTTTGCAAATAATGAGAAAGTTTTGTGTTGAAGGCAGTTAAGCCAATAAGCGCTGGAAGCGTTGCAACCCCAAAAGCAGCCATTGTCATCCCAGCAACCAACGTTGAAGGGGCTAATATGGCTAATGATAATGCGGTATACACTAAACCACAGGGTAAGAAGCCCCAAAATACACCATAAAGTAAGCATTTATACCAAGAGTCGATAGGCAGTATAGACTTTTTCACTGGTGCTAAAACCCTTTCAAACCACTTACCGATATGTTCGATCATCAAAACACGGTTAGATAAATTGGCAACATGTAAGCCTATTCCAATCATTAACAGACTAGCCAATACGGATAAATAGAGCACACTCCCATTAGTAGCCACAACGATACCTTGACTCATCATATTCGCCAACACACCTAACGTCACATAGCCTGATACACGACCAATACTGATTAAACTAGAATAGAGTAGAAATGACCGTTCTCTTGGAATGGAAAAACCAAGTGCCATAGACAGAGAACCACACATAGTAACGCAATGGATCAGGCCAAATAGGCCCATCAAAAATGCAGTAGAAACTAAGGTCACTTGTTAACTCTGGTTTCTTGTGGTTGATCGTCGATGTTCTCGGCAGGCTTGTTCTGTACCTTTGGTTCGTCATCCATAAGTATCGATAAACCTTGTTTTTCTAGATCATCAAACTGTTCAGACTTAGTCGCCCAAAAGAATGCAAATACGCCTATTATCAGGAAAATAATGGCAATGGGTATCAAATAATAAATAATACTCATACAGTGTAACGCGCCTTAACGAAGTAATCGCAATGAGTTTGAAACTACAATAATAGAACTAGCCGACATACCAATGACCGCAATATAAGGTGGAACTAATCCCAGCATCGCTATCGGTAATATAGTGATGTTGTAACACAAAGACCATAATAAGTTTTGTTTTATAATTTTTTGGGTTTGTTCAGCGTAGTCAAACAGGGTGCCTATAGTCGCTAATTTATCTTTTACAATAATAATGTCCGCTGATTGTTTCGTAATGTCGGCCCCGCTCCCCATTGCAACACTCACGTCTGACGCTGCAAATACCGGCGCATCATTTATTCCGTCACCAAACATCATGACTTGTTTGCCTTTGGTTTGACTCTCTTTAATATAATTGGCTTTATCATAAGGTGTGCAACCAGAGAGAACACTTGTAATCTCAAGTGCCTTAGCAGTAACTTCAACATTATCGCTTTTGTCACCCGTTAACATCGTTAGTTGTAAACCCTTGTCACGGAGGTGACTTAATGCATTGATAGCGTCAGATTTTACCGCATCTACAAGCCAAAACTCGGCGACAAGCATACCATTAAAAGAAACATAAACATTGGCACCTGTGTTGACGGTTTCAATATATCGAGCATTACCAACCTTGATATTTACTTCAGTACCGTCGTGCTGATAGGTTCCTGAAATACCTTGACCTACGTTTACTTCCACATTATGCAAATTATCTTTAACCGATGGGGAGTCATTGCTAGGGGTTACTTCCATGCTTAAGAATGCTTTGGAAATAGGGTGTTCGCTGTTTTTTTCTAGTTCTAGAATTATTTGCGTGGCTAAATTGTCATCTATTTTTAGTGCGTTTAAATGATTTTGATGCCATATCGCGTTTTCAATGACGAACTGACCGTTAGTCAGAGTACCCGTTTTATCAAATGCAACGGTATCTATTGCATTGATTCGATCAAACGCCTCCGAGCTCTTTATCAATATACCGTTCTTACTCAACGTAGAAAGTGCACAGGTATAAGCGGTAGGAGTTGCCAAACTAAGAGCACAAGGGCAAGTAGCAACTAAGACGGCTAATGAAATCCACAACGCATCATCTGGCGAAACAAAATACCAAGTTGTATAAGTAATAACTGACATGACCAATTGTGCAAACACAAACCAATGGGCCACCTTGTCTGCCAATACACTGTACTTTGGCTTAAAATCCGCGAAAGCTTGTTGCATTTGATTAATATTACTTAAAGCCGTGTCTTTACCTGTCGCAGTTACCTCTATTTCTAGCAGGCCGTCTGTATTTACAGAGCCGGCTAATACTAAGCTACCAAATGCTTTTGGTTGGGGTTCAAATTCACCTGTTAACAATGACTCCGATACTTCAGAGCTACCACTAACGACTTTGCCATCTACTGGGATATGTTCGCCTGCTTTTATTAAAACGATGTCACCAGTCTTTAGGTCGTTTAAAAGGACTTGTTCTTGGCTACTCTGAGACTGATTCGTCTTGTTTAGCCGTACAGCTGTTAATGGAAGTGTCGATGTTAGATTAACATTTGAAAGAATGGCTTTGCTCTTGGCTCTAAACTCAAGATATTTACCAATTAATAACAAGAAGGTAAACATGGAGATGCTTTCAAAAAACACTTCTCCCTTTGGCGCGGTCAACTCGGTCGTAACCAATTGATAAAAGCTAGCCGAAAATGCACCAAATATAGCGACACTTACAGGGACATCCATATTCAGTTTTTTGGCTTTTAATGACGTGATTGCGCCTGTCAAAAATGGAATAGCAGAATAAAATATAACTGGGATCGAAAGCGCTAAACTTACCCATTTAAAATAACCTATTTGATGAGGTTCCATGTTACTAAATGCGCCAAAATACATAGCAACAGCAATCATCATGACTTGCATAGTAAACAAGCCCGCGACTCCAAGGCGCTTGACGTATTCTTTTTCTTTCTCTTTGAGCTTTGTTTCTGTGTCTGAAACTTTAAACGGTGTCGCTGGATAACCAATACTGCGCAGACGCGTAAAAATAGTTGAAAGGGAGGTTTTGTCCTGGTTCCATTCAATCGTGCCACGTTGATTAATCGTATTGACACTTATTCGAATTAATCCACCCAAGTCCTCAACTGACTTTTCAATTAACCATGCACACGCAGCGCAATGTATGTTGTCGATTAAAAGCGTCATTCGATAGGTATTGTCTTTTGCAGATAGAGTATCCGCTATTAGCTGGATATAGTGGGTTTGGTCATAAAGTATAAAGTCTGACTGAGCTTCAATACTTTCGTCGGGGCGACTAGGTAACTCAGAACGAAACTCGTAGTAGTTTCCTAATCCATTATCAAATATATGTTCTGTAACGGCTTTGCACCCCAGACAACAAACTTTTTCGTTTCCTTCTGGGGTTTTGGCCAAAATTTCAGGTGAGTTAGCAAAAATCTCTGTTCCGCAGTGAAAGCAACTACTCATTTAATCTTATGCCTTTAACTCAACCCAATCACTGCTTGGTAGTGCAACTTTTTGTTTTACTTTCCAGCTGCCGTCCATTGGCTCAACAAATAGACTCCAGTTACCTGACAAGGCATTGTCCAATGTTTTACCATATATACCGTTAGAAGCAGCTGTAACAACAAAGTCCATATCGCGTTTACCCTGTGTAGAATGAACTAAGGTTACTTTCAATGCCGTTAAATCTTCGTTAGCTTGAATTTCAAAACGCTTATTGATCATGCGAACTTTTAATTCAATCCCTGAGTTCGCATACGCTTTATATAGCGTTAGTTCTTGGTTAATTGCTTTTCCCTTTTTGTAATAATCATCAACAATGATCTCTGGCTGATTTTTATTTGTGATGATGATTGTAGCAACGCCTGAAATCATCGAAGTTACGGGTAGGGCGATTACAAACCACAGCCATGGGTATTTGTACCAAGGTTTATTGTCTTTTTTCATCAAATACGTCTCTTAAAATTTCTAACTATCAAACTCCAAAACCAATACGTAGAGACCAACTGGTTTTCTCACTTTTATAAGTTTTGAACAGATATAAAAAAAGCCTCCGAAGAGGCCTTTTATTCTACCCTAATTTTACTTATCAGGGTGCGAAATATTGTAAATATACGCTGAAATTACGTGAACTTTATCTTCACCTAATACGTCTTTCCATGCTGGCATTACACCATTACGACCGTAACGTAATGTCTCTTCAACTGCTTTACGTGAACCACCGTATAACCAGATGTTATCGGTTAAGTTTGGCGCACCAAAAGGTAAATTGTGAGCAAGAGAACCTTTACCATCTGGACCGTGACAAGCGGCACACATCGCAAATTTAGCTTGGCCAGCATCTGCTAATTTGTCGTTAACTTTACGACCCGCTAGACGAAGCACGTATTCAGTCATTTCTTGAATACCTTGTTCGCCTAAAGCTGCTTCCCAACCTGGCATCTGGGCTTTACGGCCATATAACAAAGTTTCTTTGATAGTTTCTGGAGAACCACCAAATAACCAATCGTTATCGCGTAAATTAGGGAAGCCGTCAGAACCGCGTGCATCAGAGCCATGACATAGTGCACAGTTTTGAAGGTATAAACGCTGTCCTACTTTAAAACCTTGTTCGTCGTAAGCTAAGTCAAGAATTGGTTTGCTTGCTAACTCTTCAAACACAGGACCAAATACTTCATCAGCGCGGGCCATTTCTTGGTCTAATTGCACCAATAAACCTTCTTCACGTGCCTTAGCAGCTAGACGCTTTGACTCGTCTAATGTCGTGATCCCCTGGTTTGAGCTCTTCCAGCCTAAAACACCTTGCCAGTTACCTAAACCAGGCATGGCGATCAGGTAAAGTACTGACCAAACCAAAATTAGGTAAAAAGTGTATGTCCACCACTTTGGAAGAGGGTTGTTTAATTCTTCGATACCGTCAAATTCATGACCCATCGATTCGCCTTCACCAACGTGTGTATAATTTTTAAGGTTCCATGTGATAATAAAAAAACATGCAACTATAGAGAAAACGGTAAGTATGATTACCCACCAACTCCAAAAACTAGTCATTACCATTAGATGACTCCTTCTTAGTAGGCTGATCCTTTACATCGTCATCATCAAGAATAGACTCGGCGATATTATCAAAGTCTTTTTTCGACTTTTTATTATATGCCCAGTAAACGATAGCCAAAAATAGTATCAATAAAATTAAAGTGTAAATTCCGCGGTACGTTCCGTAGTCCATAAAGCCTACTTAAGGTGAGTACCTAGTTGCTGAAGGTAAGCAATCAATGCTTCCATTTCAGTCTTGCCTTCAACCGCTGCTTTTGCACCAGCAATATCTTCAGCAGAATAAAGCGGAATGTAGTTACCTTCTTCATCTTTATGAGTTTTACCAGCGGTTAGGCGGTTAAACACTTCTAATTTCTTTGCAGTGTATTCACCCGTAAGTTTGTTCTCTTCTAACCAAGGGAAGCCTGGCATATTAGATTGAGGAACAACATCACGCGGGTTGATCAAGTGAACACGGTGCCAGTCATCACTGTATCTTTGACCTACACGAGCTAAGTCTGGACCAGTACGCTTGGAGCCCCAAAGGAATGGGTGATCCCAAACTGACTCACCAGCAACAGAGTAATGGCCATAGCGCTCTACTTCTGCACGGAAAGGTCTGATCATCTGACTGTGACAGTTGTTACAACCTTCACGGATATAAATATCACGGCCTTCCATCTCTAATGGAGTAAGAGGGCGTAAGTTCGCGATAGGTGTTGTTGTATCTTTTTGGAACATTAGTGGAGTAATTTCCACTAATGCACCGAAGCTGATCGCTATTACTGTAAAAATCGCAAGTAGCGGAACGCTTTTTTCTATTTTTTCATGATGGTTAGTCGCCATAAAATACTACTCCTTATGCTACTTGCGGTTGTGTTGCTTCTGGGTGCTGTTTGGCGTGGCGAACAGTTTTAACAACGTTATAAGCCATAACCAACATACCCGCGACAATGAATACACCGCCTACAAAACGAACGAAATAGTATGGATAAGAGGCCTCTAAACTTTGTACGAAGCTGTACGTCAATGTACCGTCCGCGTTTACAGCACGCCACATTAGACCTTGAGTCACACCAGAGAACCACATCGCAACGATGTACAATACAACACCTACTGTGTGTAACCAGAAGTGCGTATTAACCAGCTTGTTAGACACCATTTGTGACAAGCCGTACAAGCGTGGAATTAAGTGATATAGGGCGCCAATCGAAATCATTGCAACCCAACCTAATGCACCAGAGTGTACATGACCGATTGTCCAGTCAGTGTAGTGTGATAATGCATTAACTGATTTGATTGCCATCATCGGGCCTTCAAACGTCGACATACCGTAGAAAGACAGTGAAACGATTAGGAAACGTAAAACTGGGTCAGTCTTAAGTTTGTGCCAAGCACCAGATAACGTCATGATACCGTTGATCATGCCACCCCATGATGGGATAAATAAGATAACTGACATTACCATTCCAAGAGACTGTGTCCAGTCAGGTAGTGCAGTGTAATGCAAGTGGTGAGGGCCAGCCCAGATATAAAGAGATACAAGTGCCCAGAAGTGAACGACTGATAAACGGTACGAGTAAACAGGGCGTTCGGCTTGTTTAGGTACAAAATAATACATCATACCCAAGAAACCTGCAGTTAGTAGGAAACCAACGGCATTATGACCATACCACCACTGAACCATGGCATCGACTGCACCTGAGTAAATTGAGTATGACTTCATACCATTTACTGCAATAGCTTGGCTGTTTACGATGTGAAGTATTGCAACCGTTATAATAAAGCCAGCGTAGAACCAGTTCGCTACATATATGTGACTTGTCTTACGAATCGCTAGTGTGCCTATAAACACATATGCATAAGCTAACCAAACGATGGCAATCGCAATATCAATTGGCCACTCTAATTCTGCATATTCTTTTGATGTTGTGTAACCTAATGGTAACGTGATTACGGCAGATAAGATGATGGCTTGCCATCCCCAGAACGTAAATGCAGCAATCTTGTCACTGATAAGTCTTACTTTACAAGTACGCTGTACCACGTAATAAGAAGTTGCGAAAAGAGCACTTGTACCGAACGCAAAGATTACGGCATTGGTGTGCAATGGACGCAAACGTGAGAACGTAAGCCAAGGCGTATCGAAGTTTAGTGCAGGCCAAATTAACTGCGCAGCAATTAAAACACCTACGCTCATACCTATGATACCCCACAAAACAGTTGTTAAAGCAAACTGCTTTACAACCTTGTAGTTGTACTCTGGGTGAGCAATGTTTGTTGTTGTCATAGTGTGGTTCCACTTACCCGTGAAAAATAAGGTTATTAAAGTTTTAAATTTTAGACTCTATTTGAGATTTTTGGGTTAAATAAACCAAAAACTCAATTAAAGACATTAGCGCGGGGTGCATAATAAAGACTTTGAGAATAAAATAACAGCGACCAAGTGCAGTTTATTGTCCCAGATCAACGATTAGAGAATCCGAATGCTCAAAAAAACAACGTTTAGGCTTTTTGTTTGGCTAACCAGTAGTTTAGTTTTAATGTTATCTGGATGTAGCGATGATATAGAAACGTCAAACAGCATTGATTGTGAGGCCACGCCTTCAAATTGTACTGAGCTTAAATCTCCTTCAGCTGCAATCTTTATAAACACCGATATTATTATGGTAGAGAATCTTTATTCGATCACTTTTAGAAGCACAAAACCAATAGTATCAGCAGAGTTAAACGCCCTTAATATGAACATGGGTATCATTCCTATAGTCTTTAATGATTCTACGGGCATCAATACTCCTGAGGTTAAAAAAGACAGTTATGAGCGCACAGCTAATTTATACTTTGGTATGTGTGCAGAGCCAAGAATGGAATGGTTATTAATATTGAAGTTTGCGGATGAAAGCGTCGAAACGGTTCCAATAAGCAGCTATTGGAACCGTCAGTCTATTTAATATATGGTTGGACTTCCAGTGTCCTTCACTCATTCGCTTAGTGGTTCATGATGGGTTCCGCGTATTGGGTAATTATTTTCAGGGTCCCTAATCCACTTCAATCCTTCATAAAGTTTTATGACTTCTGGGCGAGCAAAAGGGTTGTTGCTTATATCCACTACCTGTAAGTCATTATCTTGGTTTACGATAAAAAGGGCAGGTTCAGCGAAGACATGGTCAGTTTCGTGTTCATTTCTTGGCACAGATTGATAAACCCCCAATTCATCCATCGCTTTTAAGCTAAGACTATGTGCAATGGGAAAACCTATTTTTAAATCTTTTTTATGAGCTTCAAGTTGTTCTGGCCTATCCGCAGATACAGCAATCATGTCGATACCAATATCCAGTAAGAGGTATTTAAAGTCTTCTAATTCATTCAAAAACTTTGTGCACATAGGGCAGTGTGCCCCCCTGTAAACCACAACCATTTGCCAATCTGCATCTTCATTGATTGGCTTACCGAGTGTGACGTCTTTGCCACTGTCCAAAGTGACTTGAATGGTTGGAAACTGACTACCAGCATGAAGTTTATTAGTAAACATAAGATCCCTTCTTTAAATTGGTTCACTTCTTTTAACGTCTATAAACACTTTACAGTTCAATAATAGTATTAGTGTAAATTCATCGAACATGCCATTAATTACCTTTAACAGGTCCGCTCATCGGTCCAATGTATGAGTGAAAATACCCAGTTTTCATAAGTAGTTTTGCTCATTACGGTTTTGTGCCGTTCCTTCTAGTATTTGTAGGTTTTTTAAACAAAGGTAAAAGAAAATGAAAACAACAACTAACTTTAAGTGGAATAAAAGCATAAAAATATCCACATTGGCGGTTGCTATTACAATGGGGCTGAGCCTAGCTAACACCGACGTACTGGCGGCAGGCTTAATTGACCACCATAAAATAGCACAACCAGATTTTGACCTACGAAAAGCAAACGCCTTAATGCCAATGCAGTCTCAACTTGATTGGGTAGAGCAAAAAGGATTGGATGCGCGTTGGAATATGTTTGGTACTCCACACTCATTGATCAACCACAGTGGAGTGGTCGATTCTGGATTACAAGGCGATACTCCGGCACAGAGGGCAAAAAATTGGCTCGCTAACAACAAAAACCTGTTTAATATGACCGAGTCTGAAGTTGAAAACCTTCGCGTAGTAAATGTAAATGAAATTGGTGCAGGTCATATAGTTTTACTAGAGCAAACATTTAATGGTTTAGAAAGTGCCTATGGTGGCCGCGTTAGTATGGCAATCAAAGGAGATAAGCTTGTCTATTTATCTTCATCTTTAGCTGGCAAACAAGGAGCTGTAGCAGAGCCTCAATTAGATGGAATAACCGCATGGCTCACGGCCGCTGGTAAAGTGGGTAAAGTTATAGACGCGGTTTCGGTAAAGACGTTAGAAAATGACCACACTTGGTCAATGTTATCCGTTCCGGGTTTTGCACAACCGCAACGTTTTAGGTTAGTCGCCATGCCGACGCCTAACGGTGTCGTGCCAGTTTTTGAAACAATAGTCATCAACGTCGACGGTGGGGAAGCAGAAGCTTACACCATGTTTGTCAATGCACTAGATGGTGAAGTAATCTCTCGTCAAAACAGAGTTCAGCACATAGCCCAAACTGAATCATTTACAGGTGAATTTACATCTGCAACATCCTGCGGCCCACTACATGGGCCATACACGTTAGGAAATGGTAACAAACGTATCGTCGTTAATGGACATGCGGCTGTACCTGCCAATGATGTGGTTATTAAGTTACACGATGACAGTGGTTTGATTGCAACACACGATTTAGGAACAACTCCGGATACCATGGTGTATGAACCAGCAGGCGGTATACCCGCTGGCGATTATTACGCGCAAGTTTGCCCATATCAAAGTGCGACCGTAGCGCCTTATAACTATGTTGGCACCATAACATGGGATGATACTGAAGTTCCTAGTGTATTTAACACGGCCACTTGGAATGTGTTCCCTACGGGGCCGTCTCTTGCAGACAGTAGCCAAGATATACGAGAACAGTGGTGTTGGAGTGGCGAAGATGGTGCAGGTGCACCTTTACCAGACTGTAAATTAGTTTTAGAAAACTCCGCGGCGCGCGCACCGTGGGACTTTGATTTCCAGACCAATGAATCAACCTTTACAACTGTAGGTAACGCGGCGGTAACAGGAGAAGCATGGGGGAGTCCATTAACACCTGCGGAAGGTAATCGCCCTGTATCACCTACGAGACAATACGACTTTCCTTTCAAAGATACATGGCGTCAGTCCCAATGTTCGCCGACTGCATTTGCAGATGCGTCATCTGGTTCAGCAAATGATGTCTATGCCGCTACAGCAAATTTGTTTGCTATGCACAACCGAATGCATGACTGGTCATATTATTTAGGCTTTACTGAAAAAAACTCAAACTTACAAAAGTCAAACTTTGGCGCAACGGGTAAGGACCGAGAAAACGATCCAGAAATCGGTAACGTCCAAGCCGGCGCCTTAACAGGCGGAGCACCAAGTTATTTAGGTCGTGACAACGCAAACCAGATCACTCTTAACGATGGTATTGCACCGATTACCAATATGTATTTGTGGCAACCAATCGCAGGTGCTTTTTATGCGCCTTGTTCAGATGGCGACTATGATATGTCGGTCATTGGCCATGAATATGGTCATGCGATTCAAAACCGAATGGTAGATGGCCCTAACGGAAGCCTTTCAGGCAACCAAGGCCGTGCTATGGGTGAAAGTTGGGGTGACTTAACTGCGGTTGAATACCTGTTTGGTAATGGTTTTGTTTACCCTGGTAGTAACCCTTTTGCAGTTGGTGCATTTGTGACGGGTGACAAACAACGTGGTATTCGTAACTACGCCATGAATAACTCGCCACTTAACTACTCAAATGTGGGGTATGATTTTGTTTGTAACAGCTCTCTTCTAGATTTGCCAGGTGCAGAGTGTGCAGAAGAAACACAAGTTCACGCTGATGGTGAAATCTGGAGTGCGACAAATTATCTAGTTAGGCAGGCATTAGTTGAAGCCTATGACGGCGCTTATCCATACAATGATCGAGCCTTACAACAAGCTTGTGCTGATGGTGCTTTACCTGTTGATCAATGTCCAGGTAACCGCCGTTGGATACAGTTAGTACATGATGCGTTTTTGATGTTGCCAGCAACACAATCAATGTTGGATGCACGTGATGCGATGTTAGCTGCAGATGTGCTCCGTTTTGATGGTGCTAACCATGAAGCAATGTGGCTCGTTTTTGCAAACCGCGGTTTTGGTATCGATGCATCAACCGTTGATGCCGATGATCCAGATCCAATTCCTTCGTTTGCTTCACCAAAACATCAAAATGCTAGCGTAAGCTTTAAAGCAGTCGCGAAAGATGAATTTATATTTTGTGGCGGTTGTAATGACGAACGTGGTTTACAACCTTTAAAAGCAGATGTGTATGTCGGTAACTTTGAAGCGCGTGCGATGCCAATCGTAACCACAATTGGTGACCACAATAATATGGCAGCGCCAGTTGAACTCGCACCTGGTACTTATGACTTTTTAGTCGTTGCTAGGGGTTATGGACACTTCCGTTTTACACAAACTGTAAAAGCAGGTGAACAAACAACATTAATAACTAGATTAGCGAGTAACTGGGCATCTAAATCACAAGGTACGGTTGCATTTGGAGCTGGTGAGAGTTTTGATGGCCTGATTGATGACACAGAAACAACTAACTGGATTAATAGTGCGACGGATGAAATGCGTGGTTCCGAAGTCACCATGGAATTAGGTCCAGTTCGTGCAATAAATCGAGTGCAAGTGAGTGCGTTACCAGAAATGTCTGGTAATCGTTTTACGGCTTTACGTCAATTCGAAGTCCTAAGCTGTAATTCAGTTTTGGCTGACTGTAACGACGATTC
>NZ_CEYNSH010000023.1:47531-52654 GCF_982872775.1 Psychrosphaera sp.
CAAACGGGCTCACCTAAAGATCGTGATGTTCGAGCCGCTGAATTTCAAGCGTTTGGTAGCGAAGGTGAAGTAACTTTGCCGGGAGAAAGCCTTGTTATAGAGCAGAACCAGGCTCCCGTTGTCAGCAATGATAATATTCGTTCTGTACCTAATATGCCGGTTAATATCGATGTATTAGCCAACGACTTTGATGCAGAAGGCGAGTGTATGACAGTAGGTGGCTTTTCAAAACCAACTTCTGGAAATGCAACCGTTATAAAAGGCGACTGTGCACGCGGTATTTCTGACACAGTTACGTATACTCCTGCATTTGGTGCTATAGGTAAACAAACCTTCACGTATTTAGTTAGCGATACTAAAGGTAATGTTTCGCAAGGTTTTGTAACGGTAAACCTTAAGTAACAAAGTAATACTAAACTCGATTTGCTTTCGGGAACTGATAAACAAAAGCCGACAGATGTCGGCTTTTTTATTAACTCTACTTTCAATAATGGTCCAGGAAAACAAGCGATCCTAGCAAGTAACGTATTTAACTAATGTTACTATCGGACCTTAAAGGTGTTAACCAACTCGTCAAGTTGTTTAGCAAGTGATTTGAGATCATCACTAGATGAGGCCATGTTCGTCGCGTTAGCAGCAGACTTTTCACTATTATCGCTAATTTGTTTAACGTGCCCATTAATTTCTTGGACGACGGTTAGCTGTTCTTCTGTGGCCGTTGCTACTTGCGTATTCAAATCCTCTAATGTGTGGATCTGGTCAACAATGTCCTTTAAAGCCTCATTGGCTTTCACTGCTGCTTCGGCACTGCGAGAGGCCAAATCTTTATTGTGTTGGACACCCGCAACGGCTGTTTCGGACTCAGTTTGAAGTAGGGTGATCATTGATGCAATTTCATCAGTTGACTCGTTGGTACGCTTCGCTAAATTTCGCACCTCATCAGCAACAACCGCGAAGCCTCGACCTTGCTCGCCCGCACGCGCAGCCTCGATAGCGGCATTTAGCGCCAATAAGTTTGTCTGTTCTGAAACGCCTCTAATAACATCAAGTACACCACTAATCGATACGCTCTTTTCAGCAAGTGACTCAATGGTTCCTGAAACGGCTTCCATACCTGAAGCCATCTCGCCAATATAGGTTGATGAGTCGGTGACTACGTCATGCGCAATATTTGCTTTCTCATTAGCTGTCTGGGTTGCTTCTGCCGCGACATTTGCGCTTTTAGCAATATCTCCGATAGTCATACCCATTTGATTCACAGCGGTCGATGCGTGAATAGACTGGTCTCGTTCTAACTCCGCTGAGCGACTTGAGTTAGTCGCTGATGAAGAAACTATCTCAGCGGCTTGGCGCAAATCGATTGAGGTATTTGCAACATCTATCATTACGTTTCTAATTTTACCAATGAATTTATTAAATCCACCAACCATTACACCTAACTCATCACGAGCATTGTGTTCTATCTGAATCGTAAGGTCACCTTCACCTTTACCAAGGTCTTGAAAAACTCTAGCTAGCTCCCTTATAGGCTTAACAAGCATGCCAGACAAATAAATACTCGCACCGGCTAGCGCCGCAACAACAATAAAGAACCATAGGATCATATAGTTTCGGCTTTCAACCAAACCAGCATATAACTCTTCAGTTGGAACTTCTGATATAACATACCAACCTAGACTCGGAATATAACTTGCTGAAACAACATAGTTGTCGGTTTCTTCAAAAGCGAAATTTTGCTTTGATAAAAGAGATTGAATATCAATATCACGGTATAACGATTTTAATGTGGCCTTGCCGACATTTTTCTTGGAAGGGTGTACTTGGACTTGGCCTTTATCATTGACTAAATATACAAAACCCGTTTCCTCAATTTTGAATCCTTTCAGGTAATCAATCATATCGTCAAAAGATTTTGAAACGCCTGATATACCTTTACCATTTAACATTTGATAGTTAACAAAGATATCCGTTTTACCATTCGGATAAGTATAAATGCTCGCAGATTCTGCACTGCCGCTTTTTTTAAATGCAAAAAACCACCCGTCAGCGTCATTGTTTTGCAAAACTCGTAAAAATCCATCTTGATTCCAGTACTCCGCTGTTTCACGGTTGGCAAAAGATGCGTTACTGTAACCATTATTGCGTTGAATATTACTCAGATACGCAGTTACACCAGCTACATCAGCGTCTTTATCAGAATCAAGCCAATTTAAAAGAATAGGGTTAGTCGCTATACCTTTAGTTATCGCCTTCATTTGGGCGGTTTGGCCTTCAATCGCATTTCTAACTCGTTGCAACAAGTTAGGCAATTCGGTATTTTCAATACGATGAACCATGATAGATTGAGCTTTAGCGTAACCAATATAACTAACAATACTGGTTGAAATTACAACCGCGGCTATCAATGCGATGATTAGTTTGAGCTGGATAGAAATTGAGCGTCGTACAACAGTTTGCATAATTCTTCCTAAAGGGCGGCGGTGCCGGTTATCCTTATTATTTTTGTTTGTCGGCAAATATTAACTAAATAAATCGGCAAAATTAACTTTTTCTTAAACAGAAAGCTCATTTTATTTACCTCCATCCATCAAGCGAACAATAAATGTACACTTGTACTCTAGGAACTAATAACAAAGTATTATTTAATGAGTAAGCATATTAGTTCATACATACCACAAAGGTAATTAATGAGTGTTAAAAAACAAAATGGTGTTGAGTTAACGACAGTAAAAGGGGTCTTGTTTGACCTGGACAATACTTTAGTAAGCTGTACCATGAATTTTAAAGAAATGCGAAGGCGGGTCGGTTGTCCAGAGGGAGTTGATATTTTAAGTCACGTGTCTGGCCTTTCGATGGAACTTCAGAGACAGGCTCACCAAGCCATTAAACAAATTGAAGTTGATGACGCCGCAAATAGCATAGCACTTAATGGAGCAGTAACTTTACTCTCGTTTTTAAAAGACCTTGGTATACCGACTGCAATCATTACCCGAAACTGTCTAGAAGCGTCTTTAATAAAGCTAGAACGTACAAATATTAAAGCAAATCAATTAATTACGCGTGAAGACTTTCCAGCCAAGCCGGACCCATCAGCCTTATTGCATATTGCAAATTTATGGGGAGCGTACACACAAGAGCTACTTTTTGTCGGTGATTTCAAATACGACCTTGAAGCCGCCAAAAACGCCTATATGCCATCGTGTCTAGTTCACAATATAGAAAACAATGATTTTGCGCATTTAGCATCAATAACCTCGAAAGATTTGATTACCTTAACACAAGATTTAAAACCCTTTATTCACCGTAATTAAATTGATCTTTTTTGCACCAACGAATATTTTTAATAAAAACAATAACCAACATTCTAATTAGGAATTTCAAATGGATTTTTCATATCGCAAAGCCTTACGAAAGGCCGTCAGTTCGGCATTGTTAGTAGCCGCTTCTACGGTTAGTATTCAGGGCTTAGCTGTTGAGACGTTAAACCCTTCAATCGTGGCCGCCCAATATGACCAACAAGTACCTACAGTTGAACAAGTTTTGGGATATAAATCTGGTAGTAAAATTACTAATCACACAGATATGGTCCGTTATTTTGAGGCACTGAGCTTAGCTGTGCCGGATAGAGTAAAACTCTTCGATTATGGTGTAACGTGGGAAGGCCGAAGACTCATCTATCTAGCGATCAGCGAGCCAAGCAACTTAGCAAATCTAGATGCCTTTGCCGATAAAATGCAGGCTCTTTCTGATCCTCGTAAAACAAATAAAACAGCAGCTAAAGAGTTAATTGAAACGCTCCCGTCTTCTGTTTGGTTGGGCTATAGCGTACACGGCAATGAAATTAGCGGCACCGATGCAGCGATGCGTACCGCTTATCACTTACTGGCGTCAATAAGCGACCCAACCGTTAACAAGATTTTGGACAATACGATTGTCTTTATTGACCCTCTACAAAACCCAGATGGCCGCACCCGATTTACCTCTCGATATTACGCAACAACAGGTCTAGAACACAGCAGTGACAGACTAAGTGCAGAACATAATGAGCCTTGGCCACGTGGCAGAAGTAACCATTACTTATTTGACATGAACCGTGACTGGCTAGCAGCGACACAACCAGAAACAAAAGGCCGAATCGATGTTATCAACAAGTTTAGACCTTTAGTTGTCATAGATTTACACGAAATGGGTGGTGACCAATCTTATTATTTTGCCCCAGCGGCCAAACCATTTAACCCTCATATGACTGACACACAAGTCGCTAATATGAACACCATTGGTGAAAACATAGGTCGTTATTTTGATAATGAGGGTTACGACTATTTCACTCGTGAAATATTTGATGCATTTTATCCTGGGTATGGTGATAGTTGGCCTACTTTTTACGGTGCATCGGCATCGACTTATGAAGTTTCATCGTCACGTGGCGAACGATACACTAAACGCAATGGTGAGCTTCTTACTTATGAAAACACCGTCCAACGTCATTTTGTAGCGTCTATCGCAACGGCGGAAGGTGCTGCAGATAATCGTAGAAAACTATTAACTGATTATTACCAGTATCAAGTTTCAGCGATTAAAGAAGGAAAGTCACAAGAGCGTATTTATGTATTAAATGACGACGTTAACCGCGCTGGTGCTCATCGTTTAGCGACATTACTCGCAGAGCACGATGTTGAAGTTAAACAGTCTACAGAAAGGTTTAAACTTTGTGGTTCCACTTACCCAGCAGGTACGTATTTTGTTGATGCGGCACAACCTAAAGGTCGTTTTGTAAAAACAACCATGACAAAACAAGTAGATATGTCAGATGCTTTTATTAAAGAGCAAGAACGACGTCGTGCACGTAATTTAAACGACGAAATTTATGACGTTACAGGTTGGTCACTGCCGTTAATGTTCGGTGTCGATGTTGATACCTGTAAAAGCGTACCAAAAGTAAAGTATACCTTTGTTAATGAAGATGACCCACTAGTTGGTGAAGTTCAAAATTTGGATGCGAAAGTAGGGTATGTGATTCCTTGGGGAGACATGGCAGCAGGGCGCTTTTTAACCCACGCTTTACGTCAAGGGCTAACAGTTAAAACCGCTGACAAAGCCTTTACACTAAATGACCATCAATC
>NZ_CEYNSH010000023.1:52754-55711 GCF_982872775.1 Psychrosphaera sp.
ACTACGAAAACTCGGACTCAGGGCTTACCAACGGTGTTGCACTAGAAAACGGAAACGCATTAAAAACCGTAATAGAAGACTTCGATAAAAGCCCGGATTTTGTAGCCGGTGTCTTAGCCAACGTAGAGGTTGACCAAGAGCATTGGTTGACGGCCGGTGTGAAACCAAATGTCGTCGGTATTGCGTATGGCAGCGACATTTATACACCAATCAAACTGAACTCAGGTAAAAACCTAGCGTGGTTCAGTAATGAGGACAATGTACTTGCTAGCGGATATTTATGGGAAGAAAACAAAAAGCAACTCGCTTACAAACCGTTTTTAATCCATCAGCCAATGGGTAAAGGTATGATCATCGCTTATACACAAGAGCCAACAACTCGTGCATATCTAGATGGTTTAAATGTTATGTTGATGAACAGCATATTTAGAGGCGCATCACACGCTAATCCAATAAAACCAGTTCACTAATAAGAACCTGTGATACAAAAGAGGAGCTTCGGCTCCTTTTTTTTGATTACAAAGCTGACGTTTTGATCGTTCGAAAGATTATTTTTTAAGATTTGAGAAATGTATTACCCAAAACAGTGCAGCAGCAGCTATACCTCCTATAGCGGTTAATAAAAACCATAGAAAAGCACCGACAAAAACCAACTGTCCACCGCCATTTTTGAGTTTTTCTGCCTCGTTATAAACACCAAATGCTAAGATGATATTTACTATTACGCTCAAAAGCATAATAGCGATAGACCAGGCACCAAAATTAATATCCATATCTTTTAACCTTTTATTAAAAATAAATTGTCGTCTCAGACAGTTATTACTTTTTATACAGTAATAATCAAACCAGGCCAAGTAGTGCTCTAATTTAAGAGAGACAAATTAATGAAAAGACTGTTTAACTAGAGTACACGTTTTTAATTTAACATAATATACATTATGCGCACGCCTAAATAATACAGTAGCTAAACAAATCTCTTTGTCGAAATCAGTTGTTTCCGGGATAAGTTCTGTGATTTGTGACTTTTATCTCTGCTATGTATACGTATCATTAAGTACGCTACTAATTGAATAAAATGTATTTTTTAAATCGTGCGCTACGTGCGTGAAATAAATTTTGGTGGGCACTGCATCTGTTTTGTACACGTAGCGATACCTTCATAATTGGATATGTTAATTTATTTTACTTTTTACTTCGGCTTCGCTTTTGTGCAAGCACCATGATGATCAATGACGCAACAAAAATCCCTAATGGCTTCGGTTCATTTACAGTAACTAGCGAATTGGCTGTTAGAGAAACATTATCAATTAACAAGCTCGAACCAGCATTGTCTGAAACACTGCCATTAACTTTTCCTCTTTGTAACAAAAATACTAAACTCCAACTATCTTTATTTATGGCTATGAAATCATCTGCGCTCAAATTAAAAATAAAACGTGTCGCAGACTTGTTTTCAGAGATTACCCAGTTCTTAATTAAGGGTCCTAGGCTTGCATTTTCGTTGTAGAATATTCCGTTTTGAGCCAAGCCTATATTCACTGACTCGAAATGATCTTCATTGATGTTTTGGCCAAATGATATTGCGTCTGTTATTGCAGCAAGGTCAAAACTCAATTTATAGTCAAGCCCTGAATTAAATTGAAAGCTTTGGCTCAAGCTAACTAATTCGCTGGTGCTTGTGTCATTGTAATCACTTCTTAACACAGCCTGACAGCCATTAGCCTGGGGTGACTGTTTAAACTCGCTAGTGTTTGAAGTTGCACTAGCAAAGTCAATTTCTTGTTGCCAGTGATTATAGTTACAGGTGTCAAAACTACCGTTCTTTATTAAATTAGCCGAACTTTGCGGACTATTTAAAGTAATGAGTAAAGCTAAAACTGTAGTGAGGATATTGCTTTGATTTAACATAATACAGTGACATTTTTATTTATAATAGCGTCATTATGTAAAAGAAATGAATTTATTTATATCGTGAAAAACCCCTACGTCATGGTTTTGATGTCGTACAAATAAAATTGGTTGCGGCCTTTTTGTTTCGCCTTATACAAAGCTTTATCTGCTCTGATTTGTAATTTCTCAATAGACAATTCTTCCTCGGCGAAGTCAACAAACGAGACACCCACACTCACTGTGACACGGTTAGTCACAACACTGTAATCATGTAATATATCCTGTTTATATACGGACTCAACCAATCTTTCAGCTACTAAAAGTGCGCCTTCTTTAGATGTGTTTTGTAAGATGCAACTAAACTCCTCACCTCCATAACGCGCAATAAAGTCCGTACTTCTTGGTATTGCATTTTCGAGTGCAGCGGCAACTTGTTTTAAGCACTTATCGCCCTGCCCGTGTCCATAGTTGTCGTTGTAGAGTTTGAAACAATCAATGTCTATCATGATCACTGCCATCGGCCATTTTTCACGACGTGCAGTGGTCCATTCATTTTCAATTCGAATATCAAAAGCACGTCTATTAGGTACGTCGGTGAGGCTATCTGATAATGATAATTCTTCTAAAATCAGTTTTTGTTGTGTGACTGTTTTAAAGTAGACATTGAATGAATAAGCAATATCAGCAATTTCGTCATAGCCTTTAGTCTCAATAGCAACATTGTCTCCTTGTTGCTTCTTCTTAATATTATTTTTCAACAATATCAACCTTTTGACTACTCTTGTATGTAAAAGCCATAAAACAGCAATAAGCATAACAATAGCGAAGGTGCCCATTATTCCTGTTATTTTAATTTGCTTAAGGATATCGTTTTGTTGTTGCTTTGCTTTATTGATAACGTCGGTTTTCTTCCGATAGCCACTGTACTCAGCCTGATTAGAAAAGTCCTCAATTAAATTGTGCATAAAGTTAGCTCGACCTCTCAGTCGACCATTTAATCGTGTTATTTTCTTTTTAAGTGGGACTAATCCATCTGGACCTAACACCAATTGACGCATATTAGCGAT
>NZ_CEYNSH010000024.1:0-45748 GCF_982872775.1 Psychrosphaera sp.
AAGAAGGCAAAGGTACGACAATAAAAGTGGTATTGCCTTTAGAGCAATCTAAGTCGATTCCGAAAAAGCAAAGCGAAAAACAACATGAGGTACCGGTTTTAACGGGGAAAACCATTCTCGTTGCTGAAGATAATGAAATTAATCAATTGTTAGTTCGTTCCATGCTTAAAAATACAGGCGCTGATGTGGTGTTTGCTGAAAATGGCCAAATCGCCGTTGATAAGTTCAATGAATCCTTATTTGATTTAGTGCTGATGGACATACAAATGCCTGTTATGGATGGGGTTGAGGCCTTTAAGCTAATCAAGAGTGTCAATCCCAACGTTCCAGTCGTCGCACTGACTGCAAATGTTATGGTGGAAGATGTAAGACGTTACCTCGAAGATGGCTTTGCCGCACACGTAGAAAAGCCAATCAATATCGATCAATTTTATTCAGAAATTAACCGGTTAATTTAGAGGAATTTAGGTTTGCGTGAGAGCGAGGTAGTGACTCTAATATAAAATACAGATACATCACTAACAGAATCAAAACGGCACCAATACTATAAACCCAGGTGCCATTTAAATAATCCAGTATCAAGCCGCCACCTAATGGCGCAAACGCATAACCAAACTCATAAAATGACGCCGCACCAAAATAAGCACCACGTAGGTGATTTGGCGCGATTCTATCGATATGAACGTTCATTGTGGGAAATAAAATTGTTTCACCAATACTCATAATAGCGATAGAGCCTATCCATCCCCAGTAGTAATCGACTGGGTTTACTGCCATCCAGATTTGGCTAATGAATAACATTCCAAGTCCAATTTGAATTCGCTGAGTAATAGTTAGCCTTGCCATGAGTTTGAGTAGCGGAAACTGTAACGTAATAATGATGATGGCATTTACGAATATGAGTGTGGAAATAAGAGATAACAACTCAGGAACTTCAGCCCTCGTCAAATATTGAATGAGAGTTGTGTCCATTTGCGCATAGACAAACATACAAATCACATTGGCCAAAATTAGACATTGCAATAACTTGTCATGTGCCATGATTTTAAGCGTTGTACTGAATGTTACCTTTGGCGCATCATTTTCAGCTTCAGCTTCAGCGATAGAGTTAGGGCTACCTTTTTTACTGGTACAGCTTTTCTCATTGAAAGCATGGTTATTGTCAGCTGTGTCAATTGAATGTTGCTTAATCGCTTCACGCTTCTTTGAGTCCAGTTTGGCTTGATTTCGAAAACCAAAAAACAACATGACTAACAAGAATGCAAAAGCATAGACCGTCAAATAGAAGCTGCTTTGCTCGCCAGTTAACCCCATTGAGACGCCGATAATAGGGCCAATGGCGCAACCGACATTGATAATAAAGTACAAACTCTGCATTGCAAGTTCGCGAGTACGAGTGTCTTCAATTATGTCACCAACCAGAGCCGATAGCAGTGGTCGCCATAAAGAAGTGGCGATAGAGCACAGACCAATAACGATAACAAACTCAGTCACAGAGTCGGCTTCGGCCAGCATAATAAAAGAAATAATATAAAGCACGCCGGTGCCATACATCATTTTGGTTCGGCCAATGACGTCTGAAAGCGTGCTACAGACAAAACTAATTAACACGGACACAACCGCGGCACCCGATAAAATCAGACCAACATTAGTGGCAGACAAGCCGAATCGGTCATACAAAATAACGGCTAGAAATGGCCACACCATATAAAAACTACCACGGGTTAAAAACGAGCCAAAGAGCATGATCCACATCAACGGCGGAAATTCTTTTAATCTAGATATGGAGATGTCGCTTTGCACTGATTGTCCCTAATTGACTGAAATGGCTTACTTTTATGTAGGCTTGTGAAGAGAGGCAATCATAGAGGAAAATAAAAAGCCGGTAAATGATTAATCACTTACCGGCTTATTTTTATTCGTTTTTGTTGAGTTTAATCCCAACAAAAAGAGGATTATAGATTATTGAGCGTCGTCTAATTTTGGACTAACGGTCTCAATCGTTAAGTCTGGGCCCCAGAAGAAGCGGTTAGCGCGGACTCGAATGAACCAGTAACCTTCTTCAGGTGCATCAAACTCACATACCTCTTCGTTGCCACTTAGACGTGGTGCACAATCAAAGTGTCGACGATTTGGGAAACGACCTTGGCGGACATATAAGTCAGCGTTACCGATTCCACCAGTCAGGCTTACTTTTAGTGATTTTGCATCAGCCGGTACTTTAACTCGGTAAAGTCTAAAGTGACTGAAGAAGGTCAGGTTTTTATATGTCTTAGTCGTTGTTAACCATGGTGATTCACCCATGATCTCAACAATAATTGGATCGTGATCTGACGCACGGAATGGCTCATCAGAATATAAGTTAACCAATTGCTCATCGCTTTTGTATTCCATGTTGTAGTCAAGAATACGCGGCTCATCAGCGTTGATTGACCAGCTTGTTGCATCAACGACTTTCTCAGTTAGAGAAGCACTTGTTAATACGTGGTCAAGCGCACCTACTTGGCCAAAAATGGAGTACGTGTAACTTTCGTCACCCATAAATGCCGGAAGTAAGTCTGTGTAACCAGCTACGTTGAATGTAGTGATTGGGTCTTCTTTGTTGTACGCATTGAAGTCGCCCAATAACACCACATCGTCATCAGCCACACCCGTTGGGTTTGTGTCTAACCAGCTTAATACTGCTTGAGCTGCTTGAACACGACGTAAGTTGTAACAACCTTGGCCGTCTCCTTGGTCTTCGTTCTCAACACCGCCGCTAGAAGAACAACCTTTTGAGCGGTAGTGGTTCACAACGACAGTGATAACTTCGCCATTCGCTGCCTCAAACGTCTGAGCAAGAGGAGGTCGGTTGTGGTATTCAAATGGGAACTCTAGAATTGTTGCCGGAGTACCTACTTCTGTAACACTGAGTTTGTTATAAATCAGCGCAACTTTAATTGCGTCACCACCAAACTCTTCGATACCTGGGTTAACAAAATCATATTCAACGCCAGCTGGTGCGTACTGGTTTAATACATTGACCAACTCTTGAATTGCACTGAATTCACCAAAACCATCGTTTTCAATTTCTTGTAAACCGATAATATCAGCGTTCATTGCTAATAAGGCATTGATGATCTTGTCTAGCTGACGTTGGTACTCACTTTCGCTATCAGCGCCACGTGATGTTGGGAAGCCACCACCAAGTCCGTCACCGTTAAATAAGTTTAGGACATTCGCGTTAGCAATACGTAAGTTACCAACCTGTTCAATCGTTGGTTCGTCGGTGCGCTCGTTGACATGCTCGATCACAGGCTCTGTTGTTGGAATAACACGGTATTGACCAAAGCTGTAGTCAAGCACACCGTTAAGTTCAGTAACTTGATCGCCTAAACGCAACGTATTGTAAGCAGACAAACCACCTTCAGGATAACGCGTCACAGCTGGATTTTGACCGTTGACGCCATCGTCTAACAAGACTTTGTTTAGTTCATTTTGAGCCGTCAATTGCGCGACTTCATCAGAACCAGGTAAGAACAAGTTAGTAGGTGCAAACACACGACCGTTTGACAAAGTTACTTCACCGTAGCGGCCAAGGTTATAGTTGTCAGTAACAGTCAGTGGTGCGTTGATCGTTACCAGCATGCCTTCAATGGCTTCAGGTGCATTTTCATCAGCAAAAGGTAATACAAGTTCTCTGGCTGTAATGTACTCGTTACCGCAAAGCACCGGTGCCTGTGTTAGGGTGATTTGTGTTTTGCCATAAGACTCAGATACTGCGCCCATGACTCGAACGACATCACCAATATTTGGCATTTGACCATCTGCCAACACGTCGTTTTTATCAGATACAAAAATACCTTCTGATGTCGCTGGGTTTTGGTCATCATGGATACTTTCTTCTTGCACGAAGAAACCACCAAGAGTAGGGAATACTGCTGTAACGGCGGCTTCAACAATTACTGTTTCGCCTTCGATTGGTGAACGCTCTGCATCACCTTGAACCACACTGATTAGTGTTGCTGATTCAAAACACTGACCAATAGGTGGTTCGACAGGTTCAGGTGTTTCACCACCACCGCTAAAGGTATGCATACCAAGGTTGGTTGCAACGTCAATTCCTAAACCATCATATTGATCGCCAGGAATGAATTCAGCAGTTAAATCAGTCACACCTGCACTGATTGACGCCTTACGAACGAGAGTGTTGTTTTGTGTTGATGAATCACCACTGCCCCAGCGGCTACCTGGGTCGACACCAACTTTACCAAAGATATCGACAATCTCAGTACCTTTGTAAAGAATGTAAGCGTCGTCACCGTTGTGGTTCACCGAGCTAGACAAAAGGTCAGCGACAGCTTTAATTTCTGCATTAGCAGATGTGTTCGCTATAACAAAAACACCATTGGCAGGAAGTATTCCTGACAATGCAATGTCTGTCCCTTCACCAATATTACGGCCATTGCTAAAACGCGTTAATTTGTATTGGCCTAACGCTAAATCAATATCAGCTGACGTAGGGTTAAATATTTCGATGGCTTTGTTGTTGCTTGAGCCTTCAATGTACTCTGAAATGAAGACTTCGCCTTGCTCTACTTCATGGAAGCCAAGACCAGACGTTTCATCGTTTCCAGCGCCTACCCATTCGATACTCGGATCAAATACATCACCACTGACTGCATCACCTGATGTTACGCTTGATAAGCGACGTAACGTATTGTTTTGTGTAGAACTGTCACCAGAACCCCAACGGCTACCTGGGTCTTCGCCCACTCGACCAAATGAGTCAACTACCGTCGTATCCATCACTAATTCATACGCATCGTCACCATTGTGTGACAAGCTACCTGTGGTTTGTTGTGCAACGGCTTTGATTTCTGCATTTGCACTGCTATGCGCAACAACATAGGTTCCATTTGCTGGAATAATCCCAGTCAGATTAATTGCAGTACCTGACGTATTGCCATTGCTGTAACGCAACAGAGCAACGTTTTGAGCAGCTAAATCAATATCTGCGTTCGTTAGGTTAAATAACTCGATAGCTTTGTTGTAGCTGCTACCTTCAATGTATTCAGAAATGATCAAGGTTGCTGGCGTGTTGCCATTATCACCACCAGTGTCTCCACCAGTATCGCCACCGGTGTCACCGCCTTGTGTATCACAATCGGCAACTGGGAAAATGGTTTCTACCCACTCTGGGTGATCGATGAATGGATTACGGTTACCTTGAAATTCGTAAATACGGTTATTTCTATTTTGTTCAACCGTATCTACAGGGTCAGCATTGTGCCACTCAATCAGTCGACACAACATACCAAACATTGGTTCATCCGAGCTAGTCAGTCGGTTAACCAATGTCAAATCAGGTGTACTTGGGTCAAGTCCTTCGTAACGAGTGTCCATGTAGAACATCATTCGCGCTACATCACCTTTAACCGCGTCACGAGGTTCAAAAGTATCACTATCAACACGATTTTCTGGCGCTTCACTTAGCGGTGCATCGCTCAAATCAAAGTCGTAATTACTGCGCGCTGAGTTAATGCTGACATCTGCAGGTCGAAGATGGTGAATATCGGTATAAGCCATCGTGCTAGACGAGCGGAAGCCATGGCTTTTGGCCCATACGTGCTCACGGTTCCAATAGTCTTGATTAGAACTTTGTGTACCACTCGCATTGTGGACTTTAGGGATTGAAATCCCTTTGTAAATTAGCATCACTTTTGACGAGTCTGCTGGATCTTCATCCGTTTCTGTTAGAGCAGTCCAGGCTTCGCTGTAGGTGAGCTGTTTGTGATTGTTAGTGATTGTAGAGGAGAGAAGGGATTTGATTTCAGCTTGTGTTAAACCGTTTGAGATGGCGGTAGTGACACTAGCGTAGTATTCGGAGTCATTAAAATTGTCAGCGTTTTCAATGGTAGAAAGTGTCGGACAATTAAGACAGGGGTTTGAGACCGTTTCCGCATTTGCCGAGCCCGCGAGGAGGGCCAGTATAATGCTCGTGTAGGTTGTCTTCATTAGATTTCCTTTGTCATTATATTTATGTTTTTTTTGAACAGCACTTTTTATTGTTTTTATCGCTTATTTTTAGCCGTATTATTTTCACTTTTTTTTATGACAAGATCATTAAAAACTGTACTTAAATTGTTATCGAGTTTTTACTCTATTTGGCAAGGTTTTTTTACTTATTGTGGAATCCAATTTTAAACAAAAAAATATACTGACAGCGCTTGTTGCTGTTTTGGATAAATAGGGTCTACCTTTATTCATATATAACTAATTGAAAAGGATTGAGTTTGACTTCAAGCCTAGTGTGGAATTCGGAGTACACGGATTGAGAGCTGACCTCGAACAAATACTGTTAAATCTGAGCTTATCCCCAGAAATCGATCATGGGAATATCGCCGTTGCAGCAAAAAAAATCCTCTTAGCTTGTAGTGAAGGTCTTGGGATAAGTCGTGCAAGTATGTGGCGAGTAAAAGAAGACTGTATTGAATGTACGGTTTTACTTGATGACGGTGAACTCACATATAACCCTGGTGTTGAATTAAAGCGCGTCGATTTCCCCGCTTACTTTAATGCGATAAATACTGGGCGAGTCCTAATTGCGCCTAATGCAGAAACAGATGATGCTACTTCTGAATTTAAAGACTGTTATTTAAAGCCTTTAGATATTAAGTCTATGCTAGATATGCCAGTGCGCTTCAAAGGAAAAATGTACGGGATAATATGCTGTGAAAGCAAAGGCAAGGTCAAAAACTGGCAAGCTGATGAAGTTGTTTTTTTATCTTCTATTGCTGAGATCTGTGGCCGCGCTATTAGTGCGAATTTTCGTATGGAGTACGAAATTGTATTAAAAGCAATTAATGAAAACTTAGAAGAAGTCGTCGCTGAACGCACCATGGAGTTGCAGCAGATAGTTAAAGACTTAAAAGAAACACAAAGTCAGCTAGTTGAAAGTGAAAAAATGGCAGCCATGGGCAACTTAGTATCAGGAGTGGCGCATGAGGTGAATACACCTCTTGGCGTGGCAATCACCTCAATCAGTGCTTTGGGAGACTCTATCAACGCGGTGGAGCAGGCCCTTGAAAACAAAACGTTAACTCAATTAATGTTAGCAGATTGTATATCCGAGAGTAAAAGTGCTGTCGGCTTAGCACTGAATAACTTGGACACAGCCGCCAATTTAATCCACGACTTTAAGCTTGTCGCGGCAGATCAAACCCAAGTGTCTTTGACCACGATTAATTTACGCGAGTATTTATACCACGTTCTTAATACCCTGAAAGCTCAACTGACAATTAATGAAATAAGTCTAGAGTTTTCACCTCAGGCTGACATCAAATTAACAACTTATCCCGGTTTAATTGCGCAAGCGGTTACAAATATTGTTCAAAACTGTATACAGCATGCTTTTGTTGGTGTGAACAGACTAGACAAAAAGCTTCATATAGGTCTCGTCGAAAAGGAACACAGCTGTATACTGTCGATTAAAGACAATGGGTTAGGAATGAGCAGTGAACAAAAAAAGCACGTATTTGAACCTTTTTACACAACAAAAAGAGGCTCGGGTCATAAAGGGCTGGGTTTAGCAATTGCCTACAATACGGTAAAACAACAGTTAAGCGGCAAACTAACTTTAAAATCAACAGTCGGGCAGGGGACTGAGTTTAGTATTGAGTTACCAACAGAATAGTCGTCTGCCATGTGGGGCTTTGTCTTGTGAGTTGCCTAATAAAAAAGGCGGCTCGAGTTTTCTCGTTGCCGCCCTTGAATAATTTTAGCTAACCGTTAAGGTTCTATAACGTAGCGGTCTCTGCCACCTTCTTTTGCTTTATATAGACACTCGTCAGCGCGTTTAATCACACTGTTTAATGACATATCGCCTTTTTGTATTTGAGATGCACCTAAACTAAATGTGATCTTGTAATCATCTGGAATGTTGTCAACTCGGATACTAGCTAAGTTTTCTTTGATACGTGCAAAAATAACTTCAACGTCTTCTTTGTTGGCGTTGTTTAAAACGAGAAGCCACTCTTCGCCACCATAACGGCCAAAACTATCTTGCGTTCTAATTGAGCTCTTTATAGCTTGCGCAATCGCTTTTAACACTTCGTCACCCGCATCGTGACCAAATGAGTCATTGATCCTTTTGAAGAAGTCTAAATCCAATATCGCTAACGTAAATGGTTGACGATTGCGACGCGACAATTGAAAGTGACGTTCGGCAAAATGTAAAATTGCACGGCGATTAGGCGCATCGGTTAAGTGGTCTTTGAGCGCCATTTGTTGGAAGTGATTGCGATTTACCAAAATTCGTTGCAGAAGGTAGCCAACCAATATAAGCACCAATACCGCAAAAGCCATTGCTAAACGCCACAAAAAGCCCTCTCTTTGTTGTTGTTGAAGTTTGAGCTCTTTTAGTTCGTTTTCTTGCTGCAGTAAACGGTTATCGTTTTCTTTTTTCTCCATGTCGTATTGAACGAGTAACTCTTCGAGATTTTTGCGTCCCGACTTTTCATGGATTTTTTGTAACTCTTTAGTTACTTCTGTTTGTAACTCAAATGCTGTCTTATGATCACCTTTCGCTGCAGCCAATTTGGCTTTTTGGCGTTTTAATCCAGCCGAAAATTCGTTGTCTTCTTCGTCTAGCTCATCGATCATTTCTTCTAGTTCGGCAAGCTCTACTTCAGCGTCTTCAACTTGTTTGAGCTCGATCATGCTATTCACTCGACCAAATTGAATATTCATTATGTTGCGTTTGTCTAGGTTTTCTCTGAAGAACGACAAGGATTGATCGTAGTAAAGCAATGCTTTTTCAAAGTTTTCTTGCGACTCGTATAATCCGCCAAGCGCTTTTTTAGTCCATGCTTGTCCGGCAATATCATTTAACTCATTGGAGATTGTTAAGGAATCAGAAAAAGCGGTTTGTGCCTGTTCGTATTGTTCCATTGCCATGTAATTATGAGCGAGGTTAAACAACACAATAGATTCTGAAAAGCGGTTACCTAACTCTCTCATAACCTCAAGCGCTTCTTGTAAATACTCTATTGCTTTTTTGTATTCACTTTCAGAAGAATAGATATTAGCGAGGCCGTTGAGGGTTGAGGCAAGCCCAACTTTAAAATCTATTTGTTCAAATTGTTTTCTAGCAAGGTTGTGATAGGTAACGGCTTGCTCGGTTTGACCCTTGTCAAAAAATTGATTCGCCAATACAGAGTAAATAGAACCTAGCATTTTAGGATCAGTAATCGCCGTCAATTTAGAATAGATGTTTTCTAGAATGTCCGTTGTAGAGCGATTTTGAATATGGTTTATTTGCAGTTGTGCCAATAAAAGACGTACGTTTGCTTCGACCAGTTCGTCTGAGTCGGTAAGCGGTAACAATTGCAAAATAAGTTGCTGGGTGGACTGCAACTGCTCAAGACCAAGCAAAGTCTCCACTTTTAGCGTGCTTGCCTCGATGTAACCTTTTGACCAATTATTTTCTTTTGCAGCGGCAATTAATAGTTCAGCTTCCGCTAACGCATCTTGAGGCGTAATGGAAAGATTATCTTCTAAAGCTGTTAGCTGTTCATTAAATTCACTAAGGCTGGTGGGCGTTTGTGCTTTTACAAGTGTAGAAAACACAAAAAGAGTGAACAGTACTATCTGCAATATTGTTTTTATTATCTGCATGTTTTCGCTGTAAATTCCTATTTTAACAAACCGAAATGTCTGAATTTCGAGGCTAAAAATGACACATTTTCAACAAAAAATCATCCTGTTTGTGAATAAAAATTCAATAAAGGTTTATTTTCAATAAGTTTGATAGATTAAAAGAACGAACCATTTATTTCTTGTCATTTTCCAAGATAAAATAGACAAAAATTTTAGACAGACCAGGACAATGGTGCACATGACTAGCGAAACCACGGCGACGCAAAATTCTACCGCCCAACAAATGCGAGAATTAGAGAGTAAGTTACACTTATATAATCATCAATATTATGTACTCGATGAGCCTACGGTTCCTGATGCTGAATACGATCGCGTATTTAGAGCGTTACAAGCACTCGAGGCACAATTTCCTGATTTACAAGCCCCCGATTCACCTACTCAAAAGGTAGGCGGTGTTGCACTTGATAAGTTTAAACAAGTAAATCACGAAGTCCCTATGTTGTCGTTGGACAATGCGATGGTCGAAGAAGAGTTTGTCGCTTTTAACAAACGAATTGGCGATAGATTAAAATCAAGTGACACTTTTGAGTTTTGTTGTGAGCCTAAGTTAGATGGCTTGGCGGTGAGCTTGTTGTATGAAAACGGTGTTCTTGTTCAGGCTGCGACTCGTGGTGATGGCATGGTTGGGGAGAACATCACTGCCAATGTGAAAACCATAAAATCAATTCCACTTAGACTTAGCGGTGACAATGTTCCTGCAAGAGTTGAAATCAGAGGTGAGGTCTTTTTATGGTTAGACGGCTTTAAAGCGTTTAATGAAAAGGCACTCGAAAACGGGACTAAGCCTATGGTCAACCCGAGAAACGGTGCGGCTGGAAGCCTTCGACAACTCGACTCAAAGATTACCGCTACTCGCCCACTTGGTTTTTATGCCTACAGTCTTGGCGTAGTCAGCGATGAGATTGAATTGCCAGAAGCGCATTTTGCTCGTTTAAAGCAAGTTCAAAAGTGGGGAATGCCGCTTTGCCCTGAAGTACGAGTCGTTAAAGGAGTGGAAGGTGTTCTTGAGTTTTATGCAGACATACAAGAAAAGCGCGCAAAGCTAAATTATGAAATCGATGGCACCGTAATCAAAGTTGATGACATTGCTATACAAGAAGAGCTTGGGTTTGTTGCGCGAGCGCCTCGCTGGGCTATTGCCTATAAGTTCCCAGCACAAGAGGAAATGACTACACTTCGCGACGTTGAGTTTCAGGTTGGCCGCACAGGTGCAATTACTCCCGTTGCTAAATTAGAGCCTGTTTTTGTTGGTGGTGTTACGGTGTCAAATGCGACGCTTCATAACGCCGAAGAGATTGCCCGATTAGGCATCAAAATCGGCGATACTGTTATTATTCGTCGTGCTGGAGATGTGATTCCACAAGTCGTCGGTGCAGTCCTAGAAAAACGCCCAAGTGATGTTCGCGATATTGAGTTTCCAACCCTTTGTCCCGTATGTGAATCTCATGTAGAGAAGCCAGAAGGAGAGGCCGTTACTCGCTGTACGGGTGGCTTAGTGTGCGGCGCTCAGCGCAAACAAGCGATAAAACACTTTGCATCACGCAAAGCGATGGACATAGATGGCCTAGGCGACAAAATTGTTGAACAACTTGTTGATATGTCACTTATTATGTCGCCAGCGGACTTATTCAAGCTTGAACAATCTCAAATTGAGGCACTTGAAAGAATGGGGCCCAAATCGGCTGCAAACTTGATTAATGCCTTAGATGAGGCCAAACAAACGACCTTGGCTAAGTTTTTATATTCATTGGGTATTCGTGAAGTCGGCGAAACGACTGCCGCAAATCTCGCTCAACATTTCTTGACGTTAGAAGCGCTCAAAGAAGCAAGCCTAGAACAACTCATTGAAGTCAGCGATGTAGGTAATATCGTCGCTCAGCACGTTTATTCTTTCTTTAGAGAGTCGCACAATACCGAAATTATTGATGCGCTAATTGAAGCCGGTGTTAACTGGCCTGCGATAGAGAAAAAACAAGCATCCGAACAGCCACTAACCGGTTTGACTTATGTTATAACTGGCACGCTAACCGCTGTAAGTCGAAGTGAAGCCAAAAACCTATTGGTCGAACTCGGGGCTAAGGTCGCTGGCAGTGTTTCGGCAAAGACAGACTACCTGGTCGCTGGTGAAAAGGCGGGTTCAAAATTAACGAAAGCACAAGATTTAAACGTGCCTGTCATAGATGAAGCCGGCTTAATTTCACTATTAGCCGAGCACGGTATTACAGTCAAAAACTAGTCAGTAATGAGCACTTTCGTCAAATATTTGTCGGAAGTGCTTGCACATCCGATCATCAAGGTTACAATCAGGTTATTCATTAAAGTAGTCAGAATGTCATATAAGCCATGGGTAATGAACAACAAATTGGATTGGGAAAGGTCCTCATCCTCGACGAAAACGAGTCTCGCGCAGAACTGATCAGCCATTTATTGACGTTTATTGGTGAGTCTTGTGAAATAGTCAGCGCTTCTTCATTTGCGAAAAAGTGTGAAGAAGAAGACAGTGTGATGGCCTGTATCGTCGGTGCACTCAAGTCGGGAAATCACGAAGATGTTGTTGCTTCTCAACCTGCTATCCCGTTTTTAATTCTTGGTGACACACTCAAATATTTGTTTGAGAAAAAGAATGTTATTGGCTTACTCTCTGAACCGTTGAGCTACCCTGTTGTGATGCAGCAGATCAGAGACTGTCAAGAATACAAACGACTACTTCCCAAACGTACAGCGTTGACTGACGGTTCCAAATTTGATGGTTTAATTGGCTCGACTAATGCGATGCAAACTATTCGCTTCCTTATTAAACAAGTGGCCGAGAAAGACGCAAACGTCTTGATCTTAGGTGACAGCGGCACAGGTAAAGAAGTCATCGCCCGTAACGTTCACCTATTATCGAATCGAAGCAAAGGTCCATTTGTTCCCGTTAACTGTGGTGCTATCCCTGGTGAGTTATTAGAAAGTGAACTCTTTGGTCATGAAAAGGGCGCGTTTACTGGCGCAATTTCCTCTCGAAAAGGTCGATTTGAGCTCGCTCAGGGCGGTACCTTATTTCTAGATGAAATTGGTGATATGCCACTGCAAATGCAGGTCAAATTACTTCGTGTTATTCAAGAGCGTACCTACGAGCGCGTTGGCGGTAACAAAGCGATTAAAGCGGATGTTAGAATTGTCGCCGCGACTCACAGAAACTTAGAAACCATGATTGATGAAGGTAAGTTTAGAGAAGACTTATTTTATCGACTCAATGTCTTCCCAATCGAATCTCCCTCATTAAAAGACCGGGCGGACGATTTAGAGCAACTTATTCAAGAATTTATCGCTCGTTTTGAAAAGCAACACCAAGCCCGATTTAGTTTGACGGAGCGCGCTTTAGAGTCATTAAAACAACATCAATGGCCTGGTAATGTTCGAGAATTAGGTAACTTGGTTGAACGTCTGCTTATCATGTTCCCGAATCAAACGGTTGACGTCCACGACTTGCCTCAGCGCTACTGTTACACAGACGAAGCACCGTTTGTGCCTGAATACCCAGATGAAATTCTAGAGCGTCAAGCGCTTAACGATATCTTTGCGTTCAATGATGAAGAAGATGATGGTGATGAAGAAAATGACTTTGTGATGTCAGCAACCACTTTTGCAGATCCAACAACGGTCATGCTCCCGCCTGAAGGTCTTGATTTAAAAGAATACCTAGCAGAGCTAGAAGTAAATCTTATTGAGCAAGCACTCCAAAACTCGGATTATGTAGTATCTCGTGCCGCTGAACAGCTGTCTTTGAGACGTACAACATTGGTCGAGAAGATGAAAAAATACGACCTAAATAAAGACGATTAAGTGTTGAGTCAAAAATTTGAACCTTGAGGCATTCGCTTTTAGTCGGTTTAAGTTGTTGATTTTATTGGAATAAAAACTTGGCATTCTGGTTGCATTAGTCACTCTGTATTAAAACCAGAGAGGCCAGTATTATGTCAGCCAGATTATCAACCGTTATGTCAGGACGCCGAGTTGTCGATGCTAATATTAAATTAGCGTCGTTCACGTCAAAGTTCAGAAGCTTTGCGGACACCCAGCACAATCAATCGGCGAGTCTCTCTGCATTTGATAAAGACTTCGTCGCCTCATCACACAGTGACAAGTCGGATTCCTTTTTTAAATCAGAGGCTGAGAAGCTCGCTTCAAACGATAGAATTTTGACGAATGACGAATTAACGTCAGATCAAATCGATGAAATGCGTCAGCAAAATGTTGAGCTTAGCCACTTAGTTGACGTACTTCCCAATGGCATAATTGTCCTTGATAACAAGGGCATGGTACGCCAAGCAAATAAACAAGCCATTCAATTACTCGGTGAGCCATTAGAAGGTGAAAAGTGGCGTACTGTTATTGCTCGTAGTTTTAAACCTCGGGAGGACGATGGCCATGAAGTGTCACTCAATACGGGACGTCGAGTAAAACTAGAGTTGATGCCACTTAAATCTGGCCAGTTAATTGTTATGACTGATTTAACTGAAACTCGTCAATTACAAGAACGTATTAGCCATTTACAACGTGTTTCAGCGCTAGGGCGAATGGTCGCAAGTTTGGCACACCAAATTCGAACACCACTTTCTGCGGCCATGTTATACGCTGCCAACTTATCTAATAGCCGACTTAAGGTTGAACAGAAAAATAGCTTTGTGACCAAGTTGTCTTCTCGTTTAAGTGATCTGGAAAAACAAGTGAATGACATGTTGATGTTTGCCAAAAGTGGCGAGAATCAAGTACTAGAGCAGGTTTCATTACAACAGTTATTGACTAGTGTGCACCAAGGTGCAGATGCAATGGTTCAGCAAGCAGGGACCATGACAGTTGAATTACCAGAACCTGATATTTTGTTATTGGCAAATAAAACAAGTTTAGCCAGTGCTATTACCAACCTAGTTCACAATGCGGTACAAGTCGTTGGTGAAGGTGTGCAAATTCATCTGTCTGCAAGACGAATGGACAATAAGCCAAACCAAGTCTGTATATCTGTTGAAGACAATGGACCGGGCATCAAATCTGATGTCATTGATAAAATATTTGAACCGTTTTATACCACCCGTTCGCAGGGTACAGGTCTTGGCCTGTCCGTTGTTAAAACGGTCGCTCAAGCTCATCAAGGTAATGTAGAAGTCACCAACAAACCGTCAGGTGGTGCCATATTCTCAATTTATTTACCGATTAAATTAGCACCACAAAATGATATTCAGCGTGCAGAATCACAACGTCAGGAGGTATTAGCATGAGCCAATCTCAAGTACTAGTTGTTGAAGACGACTCGGGTCTACGTGAAGCATTAGTTGATACACTTTCTATTGCTGGCTACTCGGTCATTGAGGCCGACTCTGCTGAAATGGCATTAGTCAAACTCAAAGAAACGGTGATCGATATAATCGTATCGGATGTCCAAATGGGCGGGCTAAGCGGATTGGATTTATTAAAGTCAGTCAAAAAGCTTTATCCAAATACGCCATTTTTATTAATGACGGCCTATGCAACGATTGATCATGCGGTAGAAGCGATGAAGTATGGCGCGATTGATTACATGGCCAAGCCTTTTGCACCAGAAGTATTGCTTAATATGGTGGGACGATACGCCCCTGTTAAGCAACCAGAAAAACACAACCCAGTTGTTGCAGATGCAAAAAGTATTGAACTACTAAAACTAGCTTCGAGAGTTGCGGCATCTGATGCGTCCGTTATGATCACTGGGCCGAGTGGCTCTGGTAAAGAAGTGATGGCACGTTATATTCACGATCAATCAAGTCGTGCCGACCATGATTTTATTGCAATTAACTGCGCTGCGATCCCAGATAATATGTTGGAAGCAACTTTATTTGGTTATGAAAAAGGCGCCTTTACTGGTGCAGTGCAAGCTTGCCCTGGTAAGTTTGAACAAGCACAACACGGCACTATTTTGTTAGATGAAATCACCGAAATGGATTTAAATCTTCAAGCAAAATTATTGCGTATATTGCAAGAGCGCGAAGTAGAGCGCCTTGGCAGCCGCAAAACAATTAAACTTGATGTCAGAGTATTGGCAACGTCTAACCGTGATTTGATGGCGGCCGTTCAAGAGGGCAAGTTCAGAGAAGATTTGTATTATCGACTTAACGTGTTTCCAATTAAGTGGTTACCACTGGCTGAGCGCAAAGATGACCTATTGCCAATTACGGCGCATTTATTACAACGCTATTGTGTAGAACAAGGTCGTTCTATTCCTGAGTTGAGCGCGGCAGCTCAAGCTAAACTTCTTACGCATCATTGGCCAGGAAATGTTCGCGAACTGGATAATGTTATTCAGCGTGCACTGATTTTGTGTGCGGGTGATAGTATCGAAGCCGATCACATTTTGGTTGAAGAAGTGGCTGTTGATAATATCGCGGCGAATATTCAAGCCTCAAGCAACTCATCATCTTCAGCTGCCAATGGTACAGATCCAAATGGCTTTAAATCCGAAATACGCGACCAAGAGAACCGAATTATTCTGGACGCATTGCAAGCCTGTCATGGCAAGCGAAAAGATGTTGCGGAAAAGCTCGGGATTAGTCCTCGGACACTAAGATATAAACTAGCCAAAATGCGTGAGCAGGGGATTGAAGTTCCAGCCTAACGCACTTTGCAAGTGATTGGTGTTGAAGCGTGATTTAAAGCACAACTTTAAATTAATTTATTTAAACACCCCATTTAACAAAATTAAAACCTGTTAAGCTCCTGTCCACTGTTGCTCGTCCTGATAGAGCGCAGTGGACTTTTTTCATTCTGTTTTTGAACAGTGTCAAAGACCTGTCACTCCTCCTTTACTGTTTTTGTATTTCAACTTTAACTTAACTTGTTGATTTTATTGGTAAATAAGTTGGCACCTTTTGTGCTTTGTTCATTTAGGTAATTAGATTCCCAAGTGAGGAAAGACGAATGAACATTCAAGCGAACAACTTATACGCAGAACTTCAATCGATGGCGTCCCAAGCGACTGGCCAAACGATTCGTCCAAACAATGACATTAATCCTTTTAACCAAGTTCAAAAGGTAAATAATCCGTCATCAGCCAACTTTGGTGAACTACTTAAGCAAGCAGTGGACAACGTGAACGACCTCCAAGCCAAATCCGGCGAGTTGAAAAACGCCGTTGAGATGGGCGACCGTTCAGTATCACTTGCTGAAGCTATGATTGCATCTTCGAAGGCTGGCGTTGCATTTGAGGCAACGGTTCAAGTTCGAAATAAGTTAGTTGAATCATACAAAACTATTATGAGTATGCCGGTTTAAGCATAGGCTTATCGGCTTTAAGTTTTTGACGTTAGTGTCGTTGTAACGAATAGAGAATTAAGGGTTTAACGTGGCAGACGAATTATCAACTCAAGTAGCAGCGCCAGGCCAAGATATTGGTAATGATATGGTGTCGCTCAACGGAGATGGCGATAATATTGAAGAGCAAAAATCTGGCTTTTTAAGTGCCGTTTCAAGCGCCGAAGTGTTGCGTCAAGGTGCCTTGATTTTGGCCTTGGTCATTTGTATCGCCATTACCATCATTATTTTTATGTGGTCACGTGAACCTGAAATGCGTCCGTTAGGCCAGTTTGAAACCGAACAGTTAATTGAAACACTCGATTATTTAGACGCCCAGAAAATTGAATACGTGTTAGAGCAAAACACGATTAAAGTTCCATCCGACCAATATCAAGACATTAAGTTGTCATTGGCTCGTGGTGGTTTAAACCAAGGACCGTCTGAAGGTGCAGACATTCTAATGCAAGACACTGGTTTTGGTGTCAGTCAGCGCATGGAAACTGAGCGATTGAAACACAGCCGAGAGCAGCAACTTGCACGCACAATTGAAGAACTAAATTCGGTTAGTCGTGCACGAGTTTTGCTAGCGATTCCAAAACAAAATATTTTTGCTCGCCATACTAAGGAACCATCAGCGACGGTGGTCGTCACTCTTAAACGCGGTCGTATGCTCAAAGCAGAAGAAACTGACAGCATTGTCGACATTGTCGCATCGGCCGTACAAGGTTTGTCTACGACTCGAGTAACCGTTACCGACCAAAATGGCCGTTTACTAAATTCTGGGTCACAAAACTCTTTATCAGCGTTATCACGCAAGCAGTTCGAAATTGAACAAAAGCGCGAAGATGAGTACTTACAAAAAATTAATGCGATTTTGTCACCTGTTATCGGTATGGAAAATTATACTGCCCAGGTAGACGTGACAATGGATTTTACTCAAGTTCAAGAAACTCAAAAAACCTATAACCCTGATTTACCTGCAATTCGAAGTGAAATGCTGATTGAAGAAAACCAAACAGGGTCAGGACCAATTGGTATTCCAGGTGCGTTATCTAATCAACCACCTCTTGAGTCTGATATTCCTGAAGAAGCGGGTGGTGCCAATGCCCGTGGCGCGACAGGTCGTTCACACAAAGAGCAAACTCGTAACTACGAACTAGATCAAACAATCAGTCACAAACAAAACCAAACAGGCGTTGTCCGTCGTCTCAGTGTTTCAGTGGCGGTAGATTATATTCGCACAACTGGTGAAGATGGTACGGTTCAGCAAATCCCTCGTTCGCAACAAGCGCTAGTGAATTTACGTCGTTTACTTCAAGGTGGTATTGGCTTTGATATGACGCGCGGCGATACATTAGAGGTCGTGACGATCCCATTCAATAAAGCAGATGTGATGTCAGAGATCGAAGTGCCTTTATATCAACAAGAATGGTTCCAGCCGATGATCAAGACATTGGCCGCCATGGTCGTCATCATTGTGCTAATTATCTTCCTTGTTCGTCCATTATTGAACAAGTTACTAGCGCCAGAAGATACAACTGAGAAATACGAAGAAGAAGCGCTTGGTGGTGTAGACTTAGGTGATGAAGCGCTGGATATGCTGAATACCGAATTTGATGAAAAAGATATCGGCTTCTCTGCTGACGGTACGTTACAATTACCAGACTTACATGGTGACGAAGACTTATTGAAAGCAGTCAGAGCGTTAGTTGCGAATGAACCAGAGCTGTCTTCGCAAGTGGTTAAAGGGTGGTTATTAGAAGATGAATGATGTCGTTGAAGCACAACAACAGCAGCAACAACAGCCTACGTTTGATGTAGACAAACTAGAAGGCGTTGAAAAAGCCGCTATATTACTTTTGAGCTTATCTGAAGAAGACGCCGCTCAAATCCTTAAACACCTTGAGCCAAAGCAGGTTCAGAAGGTCGGTATTGCGATGGCTCAGTTGGATGATCTGAGTCAAGACAAAATATCGGCGGTTCACAGCCTGTTTATCGAACAAATTCAAGATTACAGTACGATTGGTTTCCAATCGGAAGACTTCATTAAGAAAGCACTTACTGCTGCACTAGGTGAAGATAAAGCCGCGACGTTACTCGACCAGATCATTCTTGGTGGTGGTGCGAAAGGTCTAGATTCACTTAAATGGATGGACTCGAAGCAGGTTGCTAACATTATCCGCAACGAGCACCCGCAGATTCAAACGATTGTTTTGGCTTATTTAGCGCCTGATCAATCAGCAGAAATCTTGAGTCAATTTTCTGACAAAGTCCGTATCGACTTGACTATGCGTATTGCAAACTTAGAAGAAGTTCAGCCTGCCGCACTTCAAGAACTCAACGAGATCATGGAGAAACAGTTTGCGGGTCAAGCGGGTGCACAAGCCGCTAAGATGGGCGGCCTGAAAGCAGCTGCAGAAATCATGAACTTCTTGGATACCAATATCGAAGGTCAGTTAATGGATGCGATGCGTGAACACGATGAAGAAATGGCACAACAAATCCAAGATCTCATGTTTGTATTTGATAATTTAATTGACGTTGATGACCGAGCGATTCAGGCAATATTACGTGAAGTTCAGCAAGACTCATTAATGAAGGCAATTAAAGGTGCGGACGATGCACTGAAAGAAAAGATCCTTAAGAATATGTCTAAACGTGCCGCTGACATGATGGCAGATGACTTAGAGGCAATGCCGCCAATTCGTGTTTCTGAAGTTGAAACTGCACAAAAAGAAATTCTTGCCATTGCACGTCGATTGGCTGATGCCGGTGAGATTATGTTAGGCGGCGGTGGTGGTGAAGACTTCCTGTAAGTCTTCCCTCAAAAAGTAGGTAAAAATTGTGGCTGATAAACTAACCAACCAACCCGTCACTCCAAGTAAAGAGATGTTGGAGCTCCTGAAAGATTGGGTTGCGCCTGATGTCAGTGAAGTCAAAAAGGCGACGGTTGTAGGCAAAACCAATTTTATGGGCATGTCGATTGAAGATATGTACAAAAAGAAGGTTCAAGTCGAACAGACCGAAGAGGAAGAGGTTCAACCACTGACAGCGGAAGAAATTGAGCAGATTCGCCAGGATGCCTATAACGAAGGTTTTTCTCAGGGTAAAGAAGAAGGGGTGGCTGCTGGTCACGCTGAGGGCCTTGAAAAAGGTCATGCCGAAGGACTCGAACAAGGTCATCAAGAGGGCATAGAAGCTGGCCGAGAAGAGGGTAGAGAAGCAATCAATGAAGCGATTAACCGTTGGCAAGCACTGGCGGAGCAACTTGTAACGCCGATAGAGCGTGTTGATAAAGCGGCTGAGCAACAGCTGTTATCTTTGGCTGTCATGTTGGCAGAATCAGTGCTTCGAACGGAAATCAAATCAAACAAAGAAAGCATACTTGCCGCGCTTCACGAGTCCATTGCGGCATTACCATTTAATACTGAAATCGCCGAAATTCATTTACATCCACAAGACATCGAATTATTAAAAGAAGAATACGATGATGACGCCATTGTCGAACAAAAGTGGATCCTCAAGCCAGAGCCTACGTTTGAACTTGGCGATGTTATGGTTGCGACACCCAATTCGCTAATCGACAGAACCGTTAAGACACGAATAAAACAAACCATTGATGACTTTATTCAGAACGCTTCTTTGGACAAAGAGACGAATTCAGGGCCTGGATTAAAGCCTGCTCCTATGGAACGCAATCAGCCCACAAAAGCAGATGAACCAATTGTGACTGAGCACATTGATGACCCTGCGCACACCACTTCGACAGGTGAAAACACCGAGCCGACTGCAGAAAACATAGACACAAACCCTCCACAAGAAAGTGAGGAAGTACCTGTGACCGATGATACTGCTGGAAGTGAGTTAGAACAATCTGAAAACGCCTCAACAGGTGAGCAAAATGGATAGTCTGGCTGAACGAATTAAAAAATCTCAACGGTTAGTGACCGATGCAAAGCCAGAAGTATCTGGTCGTTTAACGAAAGTGAACGGTTTAACGTTAGAAGCTGTTGGTGTGTCTGTTCCTTTAGGTGGGCACTGTAAAATTCAAACATTAAATGGTGAAGTCGACGCTGAATTCGTGGGATTTGAAAACGACAAAATATTTTTGATGCCGACTGACCAAGTAAGCGGCATTGTTCCAAGAGGCCGTGTCACTACCTCCAGTCAAGCACAACGCTTACCGCTTTCTATTAACCTATTGGGCCGCGTTATCGATCCTACTGGGCAACCGCTCGATGGGCGGGGACCGATAGAATTAGGTGACGGACCTGCATACCAATCCGAGCCAATTAACCCATTGGCGCGCAAACCAATTAAATCCTCAATAGATGTTGGTGTAAAAGCGATCAATGGCATTTTAACCGTTGGTCAAGGTCAGCGCATGGGCTTGTTTGCCGGCTCAGGTGTCGGTAAATCTGTGTTGCTTGGCATGATGACCAAAGGTACAACAGCAGACGTAGTCGTGGTTGGTTTAATTGGTGAACGTGGCCGAGAAGTGAAAGAGTTTATTGATGAAATTCTTGGTGAAGAAGGTCGTCAACGAGCCGTCGTCGTCGCGGCACCGGCAGACATGGCGCCTATTCGTCGTTTAAAAGGGTGTGAAACAGCAACTCAGGTGGCTGAATATTTTCGAGATCAGGGGCTTAATGTCCTACTATTGATTGACTCTGTGACACGGTATGCACAAGCGCAACGAGAGATTGCGCTGGCCATCGGTGAACCACCTGCAACAAAAGGATATCCAGCGTCTGTCTTTGCAAAATTACCGGCGTTAATTGAGCGGGCCGGTAATGGTGGAGAAGGCCAAGGTTCGATCACTGCGTTCTATACCGTTTTGTCCGAAGGGGATGACATGCAAGACCCTATCGCGGATGCGTCTCGAGCCATATTAGATGGTCACATAGTACTATCTCGAGACTTGGCCGATGCCGGACATTATCCTGCGATAGATGTCGCGAAGTCTATTAGTCGTGTAATGCCACAAGTCACCTCGCCACAACACTTACAAATGGCACTTAAATTTAAAAAGTACTTATCGGCCTATGAACAGAATAAAGACTTAATTTCTATCGGAGCCTACGCCTCAGGTAGTAACCCTATCGTCGACAAAGCGATTCAACTTAAACCTGTAATGGATGCCTACTTACAGCAAACGATGACGGATGTGTACCCATACGACCAATCGTTAATGCAACTTCAAGCATTGACCAATGAAATGCCATAGGTAGAGGTGATTTATGGCAAAAGAAGATAATCAGCTACTAGTTTTAAAACGTATTGAAAAAGAGCGTGAACAAAAAGCGGCAACAGATTTACAGTCAGCGCAGTCGTTTTTAGAAGCAAACCAAGCCAAACTTAAAGAAGTAGAAAGCTATAAGCTCGACTACTTAAAGCGTATGCAGGATATGGGGGCAACCGGAATGGGCGGTGGCAGTTACCAACATTATCAACGTTTTATTGTTCAGCTTGACCAAGGCATTTTGGCCCAATCAAACGTCGTAAGTACGGCGAAGGAAGTCGTTGCGCAACGACGCCAAGAGTGGCTAATGCAAAAAAACAAACTTAAAGCCGTCGACACCTTGCTTGATAAAAAAGCTCAAGTGCGCAATGCACGTGAAGCTAAAGCTGAGCAAAACCAGGCTGATGAGTTTGCCGCCCAAAAATACATTCGCGAACAACTTCTCGCCAAGTCACAAGCTTAGTAATGTTTGAGCCCTTGTTTTTAACCTTATAAATCAGCTGGCTAGTACTTTATTTTTCTTATTCTAACGGGCTCGTTTAACCAATTTGTTAACTTGGAACGATCTTTGAATATTCCTACACAGTTAAGAAAATTTAGAGCGCATTTAAAGCGCAAACTGAATTTATTTTTTGTTAGGAGCTCGTATGCTGCAACAACGCCCAGTTTTGTCACAAATCCACAATATTAAAGGCCTAGAGCCTGATTTGCCTGTGCGCGAACTATCGCCTCGTAATAATACTAAGTCACAAAATTCGAATAAAAACGATTATGACTTCCAACAAGCGATGGCGGCAACGCGGCAACAAATGGATCGCCACTTAGAGGCCAAACGAGAAGCTAGGCTTCAAGTTGCTGAGCGTCAAGAGCAGGCCGCTCAAGCTCAGCGTGCTCAAGACGACCGTGCAAAACAGGATGCTCGCACCCAACAAGAAAGAGCACTCGAGCCTAAGCGCGTGGAAAATACCGCCAAGCGAGAAGACCCTAGAGATGAAGACGTTTCACGAAATCAACGTCAGGATGTGTCTCGTCGTGATTTAGATACTCAAACAGATAGAGCTCAGCGAGAACCTGCAGAAAAAAATGACGGTGAGACCGCAAAGCCAGAATTAACGTCAGATAAAAAAGAGGCCTTTTCAACGCTCGACAGTAAGCAAAAGACAAAAGAAAAAATTGCGTCGGACCAGGTAGAGCAAGGTGAGACCAAACAAAACGGTGTGGTTGATTCAAGTTTGAAAGGGGAAATACTTAAAGACAGCGATGCTCCGGTGTCAAAAGCTTTGTCTGAGCTTGAAGCGCTATTAAATTCTTTATTGAACGGTGAACAAACAGCCTCATCTAAGTTTAAAACCGAGCAAGTATTACAAAGTCTGGCAGCCTTAATGAAAGGTGAATCATTGGTACAGAGCCCTTCGGATACAGCGACTGATATCGATCAGCAGATGGCGCAACTTCTCAATAACTTGGCTTCGCTGTTAGGTAGTTCCGATGGACCTAGTATTGATCCTTTGTCTCAGCTGGTGAACAACATCGATTTGAATACTGTGCTAGAGGACCTCACTGCTCAATTGAATAACCTACAAAGCTTGGATTTGAGTCAATTGTCAGAGCAACAGCTAGCCGTATTTGAGCAACTGCAAGAACAGCTTAAGTTACTATCTCAGAAACTAAGTAACTTCGTTGAGCAACCAAATACAGAGCCTTCAAATGAGAGTCCAGACTCTGAAGAGTCCACTTTAAGTTGGCTCAATGATGTCGTACTTAAATTAAAAAATGAATCTGAAAAAAGTCATTCAGATTTAACGTCAGCATCCGTGACTGAAAAGGTCACTTCAGCAGAGTCATTGCTGGAGTTCGCCAATATTAAGGCAACACGTGAACAATCGACAGAAAATGGTACCGCGACGATTAGGCCTGATGTTTTGAACGGCACGAAGAACAATACCAATGCATCAGAAAGTGTTACTGGAGCATCAGATAAAAACACTCCTCTTAACTTTGCCAATAACATTGCGAACAACCAAGGAAACGGTTCAGCTAAAAGTGATGGCAATGCGGCAATGGCACAACAGGTCATCGCGGCACTAAATAATACAGAATCAAGCGCGCAAACTAAGCCGCCAATTACTGCACCGATTCAGTTACAAGCTGCGGCAAACGGTCAAAGCACTAACGCTAATGTTGTGGCTCAAGGGGTTGTGAGCGCAGAGTTAGAGCAGCAAGTCAGTCAAAGCGAAAAATTAAATGACTTTAAGTTGTCAGAATTACAACGATTAATGACCGACACGGGGACTTCTAAGTCCAGTCAGTTAAAAAGTCTTATTGAGTCTGGTGTATTAGGAGAAGCTGTAAATACAGATAAGCCGACAACATACAACAAACCATCAGTTGTAGAAGTAGCCGGTGTACAACTAGATAAAACGCTTCAAGCACCGAAGCTTGAAAGTATTACGCAAACCAAGACTGATGCTGTAATTAAAGAAAACATTTTATTTAACAAACAAGCTTTGGCGAGCAATATTCAAGCACAAGTCGGTATGATGCTGGCGAGAAATATGAAGTCGGTAGATATTCGCCTCGATCCACCCGAACTAGGTAGCATGCAGATCAAGCTATCTATGGGTGAGCAAGCCAATGTTAGTTTCGTCGTAAGCAGTCAACAAGCCAAAGATGCTTTAGAAGAAAGTTTACCTAGGCTAAAAGAATTGTTAGAGCAACACGGTATGCAGCTCGGTGATAGTGACGTTAGAAAAGATAACGATAGCGGCCAAGCAGACGAGCAAGAAAACGAACAAGGTTCCCTGAACACTGCAGGGGCAAATGAGCTTGGCGAAGACGACAATAATGATGAAGCGCAAGCCGTCGAAGTAAAGGTTAAATCACCTTGGCAAGTTGATGATTATGCCTAATAAGTTTTTTGTAGAGAAATTTGGCTTTTTACGCCAAAGAGCAAACAGCACCAATGGTAGTTGTTGTTTTATTCATCAGTCGGCAGTAAAAGCAAGGTTTAGTCGTGGATAAGCAGGCTTATTTATTGCTAAAAATAGAGATCAACAATAACATTGTAGAGAACAACAGAAGCTAACATTTTAAGTGAGACGCGGCCTATCTTAGCGCAGTGCTTAAAATAACGGAGATAAGCAATGGCTGAAGAAAATGATGAGTTGACTCTTGAAGAAGAAGGTGGAAAAGGCGGCAATAAAATGATGATTATCATCATTGCCGTTGTGGTACTGGTTGTTGGCGCTGGTGCTGCCTTTTTCTTATTATCAGGTGATGATGAAACGGCGGAGCAAACCACCGAAGAAACCACAGATGGTGAAGAAGGTGACGACGCTGAGAGCGCGGATCCAGAAGAACCTGTTGAAGTGGGAACCGCGAAGTACGTTACTATGCCACGACCATTTACATTTAATGTGCCAGGCACGTCAAGAGACCGTCTAGTGCAAATAAAAGTTCAACTTATGGTTCGCGGTGACAATAATGAGGAATTGGCGCAAAAACATATTCCTCTTATCGAAGGCTCATTATTAAAGGCTTTCAGTACGGCAAACGCAGATGCGTTGGCGACTGCTGCAGGAAAAGACGCATTAAAGTTAAAAGCGGCACAAGAAGTGCAGAAGGCAGTTATAGACGTAACCGGCTCAAAAATTGTTGAAGAAGTGTTATTTACTGGTTTTGTGATGCAATAAGCCATTGGGCTTAGGCATAACAAGTTTTGAACACCATTTTGTTAAGAGAACATTATGACTGATTTATTGTCACAAGACGAAATTGACGCGCTACTCCACGGCGTCGATGACGTAGAAGAAGAGGAAATCGACGAAGGTGGCGGCGGTGGCGCCGGCATGTCCGATTACGACTTCTCGTCACAAGATCGAATTGTGCGTGGTCGTATGCCAACCTTGGAGTTGGTTAACGAACGATTTGCCCGTCACATGCGTATCAGTCTGTTTAACATGATGCGCCGAACGGCAGAAGTGTCAATAAACGGTGTTCAAATGATCAAGTTTGGTGAGTACATACATACCTTGTTTGTACCAACAAGCTTGAATATGGTTCGTTTTAGACCATTAAAAGGCACGGGCCTAATCACAATGGAAGCCCGTTTAGTATTTATTCTAGTTGACAACTTTTTCGGTGGTGACGGTCGTTATCACGCCAAAATCGAAGGTCGTGAATTTACGCCAACAGAACGTCGTATTATTCAAATGCTGCTCAAGCTTATATTTGAAGATTACAAAGAAGCATGGTCACCTGTGATGGATGTGTCTTTTGAATATTTAGACTCTGAAGTAAATCCTGCGATGGCAAATATTGTTTCGCCAACAGAAGTTATTGTCATTTCGTCATTCCACATTGAGCTAGATGGTGGTGGCGGTGATTTCCACGTTGCGTTGCCATATTCGATGCTAGAGCCAATCCGTGAATTACTTGATGCCGGTGTTCAAAGTGACCGTGAAGATACGGATTACCGTTGGAGTAAGGCGTTACGTGATGAAATCATGGACGTGTACGTCGATTTACAAACCCAATTATTAGAAATGGAATTGCCACTCCATCAAGTTATGGAACTTAAAGATGGCGATATCATTCCTATTGAAATGCCAGAATACATTACGGTATTCATTGAGGACTTACCGACATACCGAGCCAAATTAGGCCGTTGTCGAGATAATGTCGCTTTGCAAATAGCTGAGAAGATCAAGCGACCAGAATCGGCCAAGTCTGAAATGAATGTATTAACAAAAGGTGGTCGTCGATTAGACGATGACTCTGAATTATTAGCACTTGAAGATGATTTAGAGCTTTAAGTGAGTTATAGAGGTTAAAGTTATGAGCGATGATCAAGATACTATGGACGAATGGGCTGCAGCCCTTGCTGAAGCTGAAGGTGATGACGCTGAAGGCGGTGACGACGTCCAAGCAGCAGAACTAGAAGAACTGACGGATACAAGCAATAATCTAAATGAAGATGAGTCTCGCAAGTTGGAGACAATTCTTGATATTCCAGTCAATATTTCAATGGAAGTAGGCCGCAGTAAAATCAGTATTCGAAATTTACTACAACTTAACCAAGGCTCTGTTGTTGAGTTGGACCGCGTTGCGGGTGAACCTTTGGACGTTCTGGTCAATGGAACATTAATTGCCCATGGCGAAGTGGTTGTAGTTAATGATAAGTTTGGTATTCGTTTAACTGATGTGATCAGCCAAATTGAAAGAATCAAAAAACTTCGTTAATAAAATCAGCAGTTTTGCTATCTTAACTGCATCGAGTTTTAATGGCTTGGCCCAAGAATCTGTGGGCCAAGTTGCGACTAATCCCAAATTAAACTCTCCAACTGACGGCGCCTTATTACCTCTACTAATGGCATTGGTAGCAATAATTTTGCTTATCTACGGTCTGGCTTGGTTAGCAAGAAAGTTCAACTTCACCCCAAATCATCATCATCACATGAAAACGATCACTAGCCTGTCATTAGGTGGACGCGAACGTATTGTGATAATTGAGGTTCAAGGTGTTCAGTATGCGCTTGGTGTGACACCACATAGCGTCAATCAGTTATTCAAATTAGAAGAGCCTATTACGCCGACGTCTTTGATGAATTCAGATAACAAATTACTTAACAAACTAACTGAAATGCTCAACAATGGCGTTCAGAGTTCGATGAAAAAATCAGACGTTGAGTCACCATTCAAATCGTCTACCTCCACAAAAAAAGAATAAGGTTGAGGAACAGCCAGTGCAAATGAGTAATGTCGCTAAATTTACACTCCTTTTGATGATGATGTTTGTCCCATCAGCGCTTGCTGACCCTGGCGCAATATCCGCTGTTACTGTGACTGACAATCCAGACGGAAGTAAAGAATATAGTATTACCTTGCAAGTATTAGCCATGATGACGGCGCTGAGCTTTATTCCAGCCATCGTCATGCTGATGACTTCATTTACACGTATTATCGTTGTTTTGGCTATTTTGCGACAGGCACTCGGTTTACAACAAACGCCTAATAGTCAGCTCCTTGTTGGTATGGCATTGTTTTTGAGCTTTTTTATTATGGCGCCTGTATTTGATGAAATTCACCAGAATGCCATCGAACCTTATCTAAATGAAGAAGTCACTTCTGTACAAGCCTATGAAATAGCCAAAATTCCAATGCGGGAATTCATGTTAGCTCAGACCCGAATCAGCGACTTAGAAACCTTTGCTGAAATTGCTGGATACACTAATGTTGGTGGCCCAGAAGACTTACCGATGAGTGTTATCATTCCTGCGTTTGTGACCTCAGAACTCAAAACCGCATTCCAAATTGGTTTTATGTTTTTCATTCCGTTTCTCATTATCGACCTCGTGGTGGCATCTGTATTGATGGCCATGGGTATGATGATGTTGTCTCCAATGATTGTATCTTTGCCATTTAAGTTGATGATGTTTGTCTTAGTTGATGGATGGTCGTTAGTAATGGGAACACTCGCCAAAAGTTTTGGTTTGGGTACTTAAGGAGTCGGCTCGATGACACCAGAAACGTTTGTAGACATACTCAGAGAAGCATTGTGGCTGATCATAGTCCTGGTATCTATCATGGTTGTACCAAGCCTAATAGTCGGTTTGATAGTCGCAGTATTCCAAGCCGCGACCTCTATTAACGAACAAACCTTGAGTTTTTTACCGAGACTTATTGTCACCTTGCTTGCCTTAATGGTCGCAGGCCATTGGATAACGGGCATGATCATGGACTTTTTCTTTGATTTAATCGAACGTATTCCTTCCGTTATTGGCTAACTGATATGGACGTATTGCTCGAGCAACTCATGCAATATCAGGCGGACTTATTGTTACCGTTCTCCCGTATATCTGCGATGATGATGGTCATGGTTGCTATAGGTGGTCGAACGATTCCAGGGCCAATAAAAACAGCCTACGCAGTCGCATTTACTATTATGGTAATGCCTGTTTTACCGCCTTCGACGTTTACCAATTTGTTTTCTGTTGAGATGATCATTCGTGTTGGTCAGCAAATTATGATTGGCGCTGCGCTCGGTTTTATATCCGTTATCTTTTTGCAGATATTTGTTATTGCCGGTCAGGCAATTGCGATGCAGTCAGGTCTTGGTTTTGCGTCAATGGTTGACCCGACCAATGGCATGAGTGTTCCTGCGGTCAGTCAATTTTATCTTGTGCTGTCTACGTTAATGTTTTGGTCGATTGACGGTCATTTAGCGATGCTACAAATGGTGGTAAAAAGCTTTTATGTCCTGCCAATTACGGACGTTTGGTATGCAACAGGTAACTTTTATGATGTTGCACTACTTGGCGGTTGGATGTTTGCAGCCGCGCTTATTTTAGCATTGGCGCCATTAGTGGCGATGCTCGTTATTAACCTGAGCTTTGGCATCATGACCCGAGCGGCACCGCAGTTAAACATCTTCTCAATCGGTTTCCCATTTACTATGTTATCGGGTCTTATTGTGATGTGGTTGACTCTAGAAAACTTTGTATTCCATTTTGATAATAATTGGCAAAAATCCATCGAAGTGATGTGTGATTTAATCAATTGTTAACAGACTGTCCACCCATTAATAAAGTGAGAAATAATGGCAGAAGGCTCAGATCAGGAAAAAACCGAAGAACCCACGGCCAAGCGTCTCGATGACGCCCGAAAAAAAGGCCAAATAGCGCGTTCCAAAGAGCTCGGCACCACAGGAGTTCTGGTTGCGAGTGCCGCATCGTTGCTGATCTTCGGTGATGACTTAGGTCGTGCATTGATGGAAGTCATGGAACAACAGTTTACTTTAGACCGCGACGACGCCTTTGATACAACTAAAATGTTTGGTGTGTTTGGCAGTATTCTCGGTCATATCGCTATCCCTGTTATTGGTATTTTTGCTGTTGTTTTGGTTGCGGCATTTGTTGCAAATAGCTTATTAGGGGGAATCAATTTTAGTTGGCAGGCAATGGCCCCCAAGTTTTCTAAAATGTCGCCTTTAAAGGGCTTCAAAAGAATGTTTGGTCCACAAGCCGCAATGGAGTTGTTTAAGTCCGTCCTCAAGGTGGCCGTGGTCGCAGGGGTTTCAGTGTGGCTCATTAATATTTTCCTCAATGACATTTTGTTTTTGAGCATGGAAGACCTTCCAAATAATACCTACGATGCAACAGAACTATTAGGTTGGATATTTATGGGGTTGTGTTGTTCAACCATAGTAATATCCATTGTTGATGTACCGTTTCAAACTTGGAATCACAACAAACAGTTAAAAATGACCAAACAAGAGGTCAAAGACGAATATAAAAACACCGAGGGTAACCCTGAAATAAAAGGGCGTATTCGTCAGCAGCAACGTGAGATTTCACAACGAAAAATGATGTCAGAAGTACCCAATGCCGACGTTGTTGTGACCAACCCGACTCACTATTCGGTGGCTATAAAGTACGATACTAACAAGTCGAATGCGCCATTTGTGGTTGCGAAAGGGGCGGATACGATTGCGATGCACATTCGTAAAATTGCCAAAGAAAAAGATGTGCCTATCATCGAGACTCCGTTGCTCACCCGTTCAATATATTACACGACCGATATTAACCAAGAGATCCCAGAACAACTGTTTGTTGCGGTCGCACAAGTTCTTGCGTTTGTTTTTCAGCAAGAGCAACACGCAAAAGGCAAGGGCAAGAAGCCAAAACCACTGGACAAAGAGCTACCGATTCCACCAGAAATGCGTTATTAATCCGCTGTCAGTTTGTTGACATTCATTTTGGCCTGAACATTGCTCTATCCTAGCAATTCTCTAGTTTTGGGTCGTTGTGATGGAATTAGCCGCAAAATTTAACCAGTTGTTTTCTAAAGAAAATGCGCACCATTTAAATGGGCTTGGCGTACCACTTTTTATTCTTGCTGCGCTTGCGATGGTAGTCTTACCGCTACCTGCATTAATGCTCGATATTCTATTTTCTTTTAATATCGCATTGGCCTTGGTGATTCTTCTCGTTACTGTTTATACACTCAAGCCACTTGATTTTGGTTCCTTTCCCACGGTCATTCTTATTGCAACCGTACTTCGCTTGGCACTAAACGTAGCAAGTACCCGCGTTGTTTTACTTGAAGGTCACCAAGGTGGTGATGCGGCTGGTAAAGTAATTGAAGCGTTCGGTAGTGTTGTTATCGGTGGTAACTATGCCGTTGGTCTCGTGGTCTTTGCTATTCTCGTTATCATTAACTTTGTCGTAGTCACCAAAGGTGCTGGACGTATCTCTGAAGTAACCGCTCGTTTCACACTAGACGCAATGCCAGGTAAACAGATGGCAATTGACGCTGATCTTAACGCTGGTTTTATTACTCCCGAACAAGCAAAAGCCCGACGTGAAGAAATCGGTAAAGAAGCTGATTTTTATGGATCTATGGATGGTGCTTCAAAATTCGTAAAAGGTGATGCCATCGCCGGTATTATCATTTTGTTTATTAACATCATTGGTGGCTTGTTCATCGGAATGATTCAGCATGACTTATTATTCGGTGAAGCTGTTGAAATTTATACGATTCTAACTATTGGTGATGGCCTTGTGGCGCAAATTCCAGGGTTGTTACTATCGATAGGCACCGCGATTGTTGTTACTCGTCAAAATACTGACCAAGAGATGGGTAAACAATTTTCAAGTCAGCTAGGCGCCGAAAAAGTTCTCTATGTTGCTGGTGGTGTGCTTTTCTCTATGGGCTTGGTTCCAGGAATGCCTCACTTAACGTTTTTAGGTTTTGGTGCGCTACTTATTGGTACAGCCTATTATGCGAGTAAAAAGGCCGCACAAGAAGCGGTACAAGCCGAAAAAGAAGAATCAGAAGCACCACTTGTTGATCCACAAGAAGCGGCTGAAAACAAAGATGTAAGCTGGGAGGACGTCAGTCACGTTGACACGATTGGCTTGGAAGTGGGTTATCGACTCATTCCTCTGGTAGACAAAGGCCAAGGAGGCGAGCTGTTGTCTCGGATTAAAGGTGTGAGACGTAAGCTCAGTCAAGAGCTTGGGTTCTTAGTGCCTGCCGTTCACATTCGTGACAACCTAGATTTGGATCCAAATGCTTATCGCATAACCTTGATGGGTGTCGTGGTCGGTGAAGCAGAAATCCGTCACGATCGTGAACTAGCGATTAACCCTGGACAAGTTTTTGGTAAAGTTGAAGGTCTAGAAACGGTTGACCCAGCCTTTGGTTTAGAAGCCGTTTGGATTGAAAAAACCAATCGCGACAAAGCACAGTCTTTAGGTTATACCGTCGTTGATGCCGCAACTGTAGTCGCGACGCACATCTCTCAATTATTAACAAATAACGCGGCACAACTTCTGGGCCACGAAGAAACTCAAAATCTGTTAGAGATGATTCAAAAGAATTATCCAAAGTTGGTCGATGGCTTAGTTCCAGATATGTTGTCGTTGTCGGTACTTACGAAAGTGCTACAAAACTTATTAAACGAAAACGTCACAATTCGAGATATGCGCTCGATTATTCAAACACTAGTCGAATACGCTCCAAAGAGCCAAGATCCCGATGTTTTGACCGCAGCTTGTCGAATTTCACTGCGCCGTTTCATCGTCCAAGATGTCGCTGGCGCAACCCCTGAAATACCTGTCATAACCTTGGCGCCAGAGTTGGAACAGATGTTGCAACAGAGCATGCAATCCGCTGGTAATGAAGGTGCCGGCATTGAGCCAGGCTTAGCAGAACGCATTCAAAGTTCGTTAGCTGAAGCTCATAAGAATCAGGAATTACAAGGTGAGCCGTCAATTCTATTGACCTCAGGTATGCTCCGAAGCGTGTTATCGAGATTCGTCAAACACAGTCTTCCAGGCATGGTGATTTTGTCTTACCAAGAAATTCCTGAAGAAAAACAAATTAAGATTGTTAGTTCAGTTGGTTAAGTCCGGGTGACGGAGGTTTAAAGTGAAAATTAAGCGTTATTTTGCAAAAGATATGAGAACAGCACTGACTCAAGTAAAAGAAGAGCTAGGGCCAGATGCCGTTATAATGTCAAATAAGAAAACCGCCACAGGTGTTGAAATTGTTGCTGCGATTGACGCAGATGCACAATTGCCAAATGAAGCAGCGCAAGTAACTTCACCTCAATCACAAACCTCGCCATCACAGACTAACATGGGCGCATCTCAGACAAACAGTGTAGCATCAACATCAGGTGCTAATAGCCAGCACAATTTTGACGGCCCAAATGCAGAAGGTGCGGCTAAGATTGCAAGTTCGTTAGACGAGTTATTGAAGCGCCAACGCGGTGAGCAAGCAAGTGCACCTGCACAGCCTATGACTAATGCGCTGGATAGCATGTTAGAGCGTCGCACGTCGCCGACGCCACAGGCTGCTTCTCAACCAATTCAAACTGCGCAACCTTCAAGCTCAGTGTACAACCCAACAGAACTAACGAATCAACAAAAATCCTTACGAGCAACTGAAGCGTTATCACAACAGGCAGAATCAGAGTTTGAACAATGGCTAAATAAAGCGCGCCATACGGTTCAAGACGATACCGTTGAGCAGCCTGCGATGCAGGCACCTCAGCAGATGGCACCAAGTGCGTCAACGAACAACGCAGCAACGGCTACTAATAATGTTGTTGAGGCTAACTTTGCTGATAGTAATCCTGTGGATGTAAATGTTGACCGTCAACTTTCTGACTTAAAAACAGAAATGAACTCAATTAAAGAATTATTGAAGCATCAGGTATCTGAATTAATGTGGCAGGATGTGAATCGCAAAGCGCCAGTTAAAGCTATGTTGATCAATAAATTACGTGACATGGGCTTGTCTAGTAACGTGTCAGAGCACCTATCTCACTTCGTTGATGACAATGTAGAGTCAAACAAGGCATGGCCAGAAATGCTTGGTTCTTTGACAGAACAATTAAGTACCACGGACAACGAGATTATTAAACGTGGTGGTGTTTATTCACTTGTAGGTCCAACTGGCGTTGGTAAAACGACAACGATTGCAAAGCTAGCCGCTCGTTTTGCGCAGATTCACGGTGCTGACAAAGTAGGTCTAATTACAACTGATAGCTTTAGAATCGGTGCTTTAGAACAACTGGCGACGTATGCAAAAATTTTAGGCTGCCCGCTTAAGCAAGCAAAAGATACAGAGCAGTTATCAGAAGCAATTTACCAATTACGCGATAAGAAGCTGTTATTAATCGACACTGCTGGTATGAGCCAGCGCGACATTAAACTGACAGAACGCCTTAACCAACTTTTGACGCGTTCTCGAGTTAACATTAAGAATTACTTGGTATTGTCAGCAACCTCTCAAATGAGTGTTTTACAAGAAAGTGTCAAACATTTTAAAACAATTCCACTATCTGGCTGTATCTTTACTAAAATAGATGAATCATTAAGTTTAGGTGAGCTAATCAGTGTGGCAATCCACAATCGACTGCCAATTGGTTATTTAACCAACGGTCAACGAGTCCCTGAGGACATAAGGGTTGCAAATGCCGACAAAATTGTGCAAAAAGCTAATCAGCTATATGAACTTAAAGAAAAAGTTTCTAATAAAAATAATAAGGTAGTGCCAAAAGCAGTAGCCATGTATGATTAGTGATAACACTCTCGATCAAGCTAGCGGTTTACGAAATATGTCGATAGCGAAAAAAACAAAAGTAGTAGCGGTAACTGGTGGAAAAGGCGGCGTTGGTAAAACAAGTGTCTCTCTAAACACCGCTATTGCACTCGCCCAGTCTGGGCAAAATGTACTGGTATTGGATGCCGATTTAGGTCTGGCAAACTGTGACGTAATGCTTGGCTTACGAGTTCACAAAAATCTGTCCCATGTATTGTCTGGCGAAGCAGAGCTAGATGATATTCTTGTTGAGGGCCCACACGGTATAAAAATTGTACCAGCAACATCGGGCTCCATTGACATGGTCGAATTAACCCCAGCCCAACACGCCGGACTCATCCGAGCGTTCAGCGAAATGAAAACCCCAGTCGATGTGTTTATTGTAGACACCGCTGCAGGTATTTCTGACATGGTCTTATCATTTTCAAGAGCCTCTCATGAAGTATTAGTTGTCGTCTGTGATGAACCGACGTCAATTACAGATGCTTATGCGCTGATAAAGGTTCTAAACAGAGATCATGGGGTAAGCAAATTTAAAGTTGTGGCAAATATGGTCAGAACGATTAAAGAAGGCCAGGACCTTTTCAAAAAACTCACGTTAGTAACAGACCGATTTTTAGAGGTAAGTTTGGAACTAACTGCTATTATTCCTTTTGATGATAATTTAAGAAAAGCAGTTAGACGTCAACGAGCTATTGTTGATGCGTTTCCTCGCTCACCTTCAGCCGTCGCGTTTAAGACACTAGCTGCTAAAATTAACAAGTGGCCGGCGCCGAGTCATGCGTCCGGTAATTTAGAGTTTTTTTTAGAGCAACTGGTCAACTAAGAGGTTTCTGTTGAACAACAAAGTAGCAACGGCCTACGAAGCTCAACAAACACTGACGGATATAGTGGAAAAGCACGCTGTGCTAGTAAAAAGGATTGCTCACCATCTGGCAGCTCGACTGCCTGATAGCGTGCTAGTTGAAGACTTAATTCAAGCCGGCATGATCGGCTTGTTAGAGGCGTCCAAAAATTTCGATCACAGTAAAGGGGCTAGCTTTGAGACCTTTGCTGGTATTCGAATACGTGGCGCTATGCTCGATGAAATAAGAAAAGGGGACTGGACACCGCGTTCCGTTCACCGCAATGCTCGTTTGGTTGCAGATAAAATAAATGAACTAGAATCTAAACTTGGCCGCGATGTGAAAGACACCGAAGTAGCCGAAGCTTTAGATATACCACTTGACCAATATTACACTATGGTTAAAGAGGCTGCGGCGGGTAAAGTAGTCGGTATTGAAGACCTAGGTGTGACTGAAGATGTGCTGTTTGTCGACGATGCTGATGAAAACGATTCGACCTACGGGCAACTAGAGAAAAGTGCATTTTATAAGAACTTAGGCGAAATGATTAAGTCTTTACCCGAGCGTGAAGCACTTATTTTGTCGCTTTATTATGATGATGAGCTAAATTTAAGAGAAATCGGCTCTGTTTTAAACGTAAGTGAGTCACGAGTTAGTCAAATTCACAGCCAAGCGATGATGCGATTGAAGGCAAGAATGAAAGATTGGCAGTAATTAAACTTGTAACTTGGTTATTTTTATTAATAATAATTAATGTATTTTAATAATTTACCTCACTGGAGGATGCTTTGGATAAGAATATGAAAATTCTCGTTGTTGATGACTTTTCAACAATGAGAAGAATCATCAAAAACCTTCTTCGCGATCTTGGCTTCACTAATGTGTCTGAAGCGGATGATGGCAGTACTGCATTACCGATGCTTCAAAACGGTGATTTTGATTTTGTTGTTACAGACTGGAACATGCCAGGCATGCAAGGTATTGACTTGCTCCGTGAAATTCGCAAAGACGACAACCTAAAGCACTTGCCTGTAATGATGGTAACTGCAGAAGCGAAGAAAGAACAAATTGTCGCGGCCGCACAAGCTGGTGTTAATGGCTATATCGTTAAACCTTTCACAGCGGCAACGCTGAAAGGCAAATTAGACAAAATTTTCGAACGTCTAGAATAATCTAAAAATAAGGGGTGTGTATGTCTTCTGAGACAACTCCGCAGATTAGTCTTGACGACGCAAAAGCGCTTGTAGCTGCGCTTGAAGCGGGTGACAACGAGTCTGCTAACGAAATAGTTAAGAATTTAACCAGCCAAGAAAACCGTGAGCTTTTTGATGAAGTCGGTAAATTAACTCGTCAATTGCACGACTCTTTGCGCAATTTTCAGTTAGACCCAAAAATTGCAAATTTGGCAACTGATGATATTCCAGACGCTAAAGAGCGCCTAAATTACGTGATGAATATCACAGAGCAAGCGGCAAACAAAACAATGGATGCCATTGATGAAAGTTTACCGTTGGCAGACAAAATAAACAGCGACGTTGCAAAGCTGAAGCCTGAATGGGAAAAGCTCATGCAACGTCAAATAGAACTCGGTGAGTTTAAGTCTTTGTGTTACAGCATCAATGACTTTATGCAACAAGCGGAACAAGACACCGCTAAAATTCACTCTTTAATGACCGAAATTTTATTAGCCCAAGATTTCCAAGATTTGACTGGTCAAGTTATTAAACGAGTCATCGAGCTAGTACAAGAAGTTGAAGAAAGCCTGATTCACCTTTTAACTGTATTTGGTGAGACAAGTTCAAGTTCGACTAATGAAGCGAAAAAGCCGGTCGATAAAAATGGTGCTGAAGGTCCAATTATTGATGCTGAAAATCGTGAAGATGCGGTTTCAAATCAAGACGAAGTTGATGACCTGCTGTCTAGTTTAGGTTTTTAGATTAGGGGAGATGCCGAATGGCATTGGACGTGGATCAAGAGATACTCCAAGACTTCTTAATTGAAGCTGCTGAAATACTGGAGTTGTTATCAGAAGAGTTAGTAGAGCTGGAAAACGATCCAGAAAACGCTGACTTATTGAATTCTATATTTCGAGGCTTTCACACTGTTAAAGGTGGCGCAGGCTTTTTGGCATTAACCAATTTGGTTGATGCGTGTCATGGCGCAGAAAATGTTTTTGATATCTTAAGAACAGGCCAACGTAAAGTAACTCCAGAGTTAATGGATGTTATTTTACAGTCTCTTGATACGGTCAATGAAATGTTCGAGCAGGTCAAACAAGGTGAGCAACCTGACCCTGCAGACCCAGAACTTCTCGCTGCACTTCACCGATATTGTCAACCTGAAGGTGCCGACGAAGCGCCAGCAGAAGTCGCGCCAGAGCCGGCTGCTGAGCCAGTGGCTGATGCGGACGACGATGGCTTCTTAGATTTTGATGATTTTAGTGCTGATGCATCACCTGCAGGAGAATCGGAATCTCTTGATGAAATAACTGAAGATGAATTTGAGGCTCTTTTAGATGAGTTACACGGCAAACCTAACGGTGATTCGAGTAGCTCAAGCGCTTCGAGTGCGCCTCCAAGTGCATCTTCAGATGAAATTAGTGATGATGAGTTTGAGGCTCTTTTAGACGAGCTTCATGGCAAAGGTTCTTTCAAGGCAGAAGATTCACCAGCAAAAGCACCAACAGCACCAGCAAGTCCTGGACCTGGTGGCGATGAAATTAGTGATGATGAATTCGAATCTTTGTTAGACGAAATTCACGGTAAAGGAACAGGACCTACCGAAAAAGGTAGCACGAAGAAGCCTTCTCCAAAAGCTCCTGAGCCAGCAGCAGGGGGCAATGCTCCACCTCAGAAGCCGCCTGCAAAACCACCTCAAGCGCCTAAGGCGAGTGAGCCAGCACCAAAACCGCCTGGCAAACCACCTGCAAAAGCTCCAGCTAAAGCATCGGCTAAATCAGGCGGTGCAAAGGGTCAACCAGCACCAGCTGAAACGACCGTTCGAGTTGATACTAAACGTCTTGATGAAATCATGAATATGGTTGGTGAGCTTGTTTTGGTTCGAAATCGTTTGGTCAGCTTAGGCGTCAATTATGGCTCTGACGAGGCCATGACAAAGGCTATTTCAAATTTAGACGTGGTTACTGGTGATTTGCAAGGCGCGGTAATGAAAACGCGAATGCAACCAATTAAGAAAGTATTTGGTCGTTTCCCTCGCGTTGTACGTGACTTGGCAAGAACCTTAAATAAAGAAATTACGTTAGAGCTTGTTGGTGAAGACACCGATTTAGATAAAAATCTAGTAGAAGCGTTGGCGGATCCATTGGTTCACTTGGTTCGCAACTCAGTCGACCATGGTATTGAAATGCCAGATGATCGTGAAGCCGCTGGTAAAGCTCGAATGGGTACCGTGCGCTTATCTGCTTCTCAAGAAGGCGATCATATTCTTTTGACCATTGAAGATGATGGTAAGGGGATGGATCCGGAGAAGTTGAAAGATATTGCAATATCTAAAGGTGTATTAGACGCGGATGCTGCAGCAAGATTATCCGATACCGAAGCTTATAGCTTAATATTTGCGCCAGGCTTCTCAACTAAAGAAGAGATCTCTGATATTTCCGGTCGTGGTGTAGGTATGGATGTGGTCAAAACTAAGATCACACAGCTCAATGGCTCAGTTGAGATTGACTCAGAGCTAGGACGCGGTACAACACTTGAAATTAAAGTCCCTCTTACATTAGCTATTTTACCAACGTTAATGGTCGTTGTTGGCGATTTGATTTTTGCATTGCCGCTTTCAACCGTTAATGAAATTATCCATTTAGATTTAACTAAAACGAACATTGTAGACGGCCAACAAACCGTAATTGTCCGTGAAAAAGCCATCCCACTCTTCTATCTTGAAGACTGGCTCATTAAAGGTTCAAATCGAGCCAGCCGTGAAAAAGAAGACAAAGGCCACGTTGTTGTTATACAAATCGGTGCACAACAAGTTGGTTTTGTTGTTGACTCATTGATTGGCCAAGAAGAAGTAGTTATTAAACCGTTAGACGCCATGTTGCAGGGAACGCCAGGTATGGCTGGCGCGACTATAACTTCTGATGGTGGTATCGCATTGATATTTGATGTTCCAAACTTGTTAAAGCATTACGCGAAGCGTTCTAACTTAAGGTTTAAATAATAACTAAATAATGGCCATTACTGTCCTTGTCGTAGATGACTCGGCGTTTTTCAGACGCCGAGTTACTGAAATTCTAAATGATCACCCTGAATTACAAGTCATCGGTAGCGCGGCTGACGGCAAAAAGGCTATTGAAGAGACAGCTCGACTAAAGCCTGATGTCATAACGATGGACATTGAGATGCCAGTCCTTGATGGCATTAGTGCAGTCAAAGAAATAATGGGTACTACGCCAACGCCCATTATCATGTTTTCCTCCCTGACTCATGATGGTGCTAAAGCAACATTAAATGCGCTTGAAGCCGGTGCGCTTGATTTCCTGCCAAAACGTTTTGAAGATATTGCGAAAAACAAAAAAGAGGGCACTCAGTTACTCCAAGAGCGCGTGTTACAACTTGGTAAGAAAAAAGCGTCAATGCAATCGCCGAGTCGCTCGAGAGTTCTGTCTAGCCGCGCCCAACAAAGCCGTCAATCATTAACAGACAGAACATCAGCGCGAGCTACCAGAGGTCAAACCGAGCAAAGCTCTAGTAGTGATAAATTACGTTCTCCACTAAGAGGCAACGCAACAGAGCCGAACTCACTAGGTCGAGCCTCGGCGGAGCGATTAGCTAGGGCAAAAGCGCGACTTAGATCAACAAGTTCTGATACAGCCTCGAGTGACTCAGAGAGAGTGAGCAAAGGAAGCGACAATTCATATAAGCTTGTTGCTATTGGTACTTCAACGGGAGGACCAGTTGCGTTACAAAGAGTTCTTTCAGAATTTTCAGCCAATTTTCCTTTACCGGTTATCATTGTCCAACATATGCCAGCAGCATTTACGCCCGCCTTTGCGACTAGATTAAACAATCAATGTCAGATCAAGGTATCAGAAGCGAAAAGTGGGGATGTGTTAAAGCCAGGTCATGCTTATTTGGCTCCAGGCGGCAAACAAATGCTCATTGAAGGGCGAAGCGGCAAGGCATCATTAGTCATTCGGGAAGATGAATCTGAACGTTTGACGTACAAACCTAGCGTAGACCTATCCTTCGCAAGCGCAGCAAAAACGTATGGTGGAGAGGTTTTGGCAATAATTTTAACCGGAATGGGTGCAGATGGGCGCGAAGGTTGCAGGATGTTAAAACAACGAGGTGCAACTATTTGGGCCCAAGACGAAGAGTCGAGCGTAGTTTATGGAATGCCACAAGCAGTAACAGTCGCTGGCATTGCTGAAAAAAACATCGCATTAGACAAGGTGGGCTCTGCGATTATGAAGGAGATATCCGGTGGATAGGTTAGCATTTGCAGGCGTTATCGTTGCGCTTGTAGCGATAGTAGGTGGTTATGCGATTGAAGGGGGCGGAATTTCTGCTCTTTTTCATTTTCCGGCGTTTGTTATTGTGATTGGTGGCTCATTTGGTGCCGTAATGTTGCAAACACCAAGTCATCAATTCATTACTGGTTTGAAAATGTTTGGCCAAGTCTGGTACAAAAAAGAAATGAATTTTATTTCGACTAGACAGATGATAAGTCGTTGGTCAGATATAGCGCGTCAGAAAGGGTTTCTGGCACTTGAAGATGAAATAAATGTAGTTGAAGACCCGTTTACTAAAAAAGCACTCGCTATGTTGGTTGATGGTGTCGATACTGAAGTGGTAAGAAAGTCGCTCGAACTTGATATCGAACTCGAGTCTGATAGAAAATATCGAGCTGCTCGTATTTATGATGCTTTAGGTGGGTACAGCCCAACGATTGGTATCATAGGGGCAGTTTTAGGCTTGATCCAAGCGATGGCAAATATTGATGACCCATCTGCACTCGGCCACGGTATTGCGACCGCTTTTGTCGCCACAATCTATGGAGTTGGTGGAGCCAACTTACTGTTCATTCCAATTGGCCAAAAACTCCAGTCTCAAATAGACGATGAAGTACTATTGAAAGAAATGATCCTAGAAGGCGTGTTGTACGCAGCAAATGGTGAAAATCCACAAAGCATTGAACGTCGGTTAGCGTCATATTCTCGCGCAGAAAGTTAGAGAGGCGGCCATGGGACGGATAAGCCAAAGGCTGAAGGCCAAAAATCAAGACAACTTAGAACGTTGGTTAGTTTCATATGCTGACTATATGACATTGATGTTTGCTTTGTTTGTTGTTTTGTATGCACTATCTATCGTCAAGCAAGAATCATTCGATGTGCTTTCAGAGTCGTTGGGAGAGATCTTTCAAATAAGTGGTGACAACGGAAGAGGACTTGCTGGAAATGGTATCTTAACCAATCAAGTATCACAAAGGGACATATTTGAAGGGAACTCATTGGCACCAGAAAAAGGCCCAGAGTTAACAGACGAAAACCTGAACATCAACGAATCAGAAAACAAACAACTCGGCAATCCACTACAAGCTTTAAAACAAGACTTACAGACTGCACTCTCTGACACCGAAGACTCAGGTGAGGCCAATCTACAACTAAATGAAGATTGGCTGACCATAGAACTTTCCAGTGGCGTGTTGTTTGCGTCGGGTAGCGCGACATTAAACCCACAAGCTACGCCGGTTATTCAAGAGGTCGCTCAAACATTAGCATCAGTAAATAACTTTGTAGAGGTAAGAGGTTATACAGATAACCTAGCTATAAATAACGAGATATTTTCTTCAAACTGGGAGTTGTCAGCAGCGAGAGCTGCCGCTATCACAGGATTACTAGAGCGTTTTGGAATAGTGCAAGAGCGTTTAAGTATTGAAGCTAATGGCCCTAATGACCCAATTGCAGATAACAGCACGGCGGAAGGCCGAGCTCGTAATCGGCGCGTCGTAATTGCATTGAGTAAATTTAGTTATCTACAAGAGTCGGACCGACAGCCTGCCAATAGTGAGCTTCAACAAGAGATCACTGACAAGTTCCCTGAACAGTCTCAAAATAGCGGTGAAATTAGAGTAATTCAGTTACCTAACGGTGGAATTAGAATAACCACTCGACAAGAAGCAGAAGATGAGCAAAAATCATCAGGTAACGACGATAATAATAATTAAAATATAAAAATAACTAAGTTTCGATTTAAGTAGGCCAATGTAAATGAAAGTTTGGACGGTGGCAAACCAAAAGGGTGGCGTCGGTAAAACGACGACTGTAATCACTTTAGGTGCAATATTAGCTCAGCAAAACAAACGTGTGTTAATGATAGACACCGATCCTCACGCTTCGTTAACTTATTATTTTGGCTTAGACTCAGAACAACTCGAATACGGTGTTTATAATGTCTTCACCGAGTCTGATACCATGACTCAACAGGAGTGGGACCGCTGTATATGGGACTCACCCATTGAAAACCTTGATGTTCTTCCTGCAACGATGGCAATGGCAACGCTGGATGGTGTTTTAAGTAAAAAAGCCGGTATGGGCCTTATTATAAAACGCGCACTGAATAAGTTTGCTTCTGAATATGACCACATACTTATCGACTGCCCACCCGTTCTTGGGGTACTTATGGTTAACGCCTTAGCTGCCTGTGAAAAAGTATTAATACCGGTTCAAACCGAGTGTATGGCATTAAAGGGCTTAGAGCGTATGTATCGAACTATGGAGTTAATTCAGAGCTCGCAACAAAAAGAATACGACGTTTGCATTATCCCTACTATGTATGACAAACGAACCAAAGCCTCCATCGAAGCATACAAAGAATTAAACCACATGTATGGAAACAAGGTGTGGCAAGGTGTTATTCCTATTGATACTAAATTTCGAACTGCTAGTATGGAACGTACACCGCTACCTATTTATAACAAAAATTCTCGTGGTGTCTTCGCCTACCAAGAATTATTAAAAACAATTGAGAAAAGCTAACATTATGTTTGCTAGTGAAAAAGTAATGAAAAACTACCTCGATCAATTATTGACCGAGGATGTCATGGATGATGACGTTATTTCAGAGCCTCCTGTAGCAGAAAGTACAGTTGAAGCAAAAGCGCCAGAATCCCAGTATAGTGCTAAAATTAAAAAAGATTTTAGTGATAGTCGCGTTCAGGAAGAATCCCATCATTTACAACTAAAACCTATAGAAAAAGCGATAGTTGCCGATAAGAAGCGACCGGTTAAAGAACCAGAAGTGCCTGAAGTCAATTCGCTAGAAATGTTGCTTCAACAAGTCAGTATTCAGCAAAAAGAAGCTGAGGCGGCTGAGAAAATGAAACTGCAACTTGAGGCAGAGGTAGAGCCTCAAGTCGATTTAGAGACAACGTTAGAAACGTTTACCGAAACATCGGTAGAAGTCGAAACAGAAGTCGAAACGGAAGTAACGACAGAGACGAAAGCAGACAACGAGACACATAGTCAAAGTGAAAACGTTGCTTATGACCCCGAAGTAGACATTATAAATGAGCCATTTCAGGCTTTGTTTTTTGATGTGGCGGGTCTGGTGCTGGCCGTACCTTTACAGGAATTAGGTGGTATTCATAACTTAGACGAAGTAACAAGTTTGTTTGGCAAACCAGACTGGTTCTTAGGAGTAATGGTCAATCGGGAGAAAAAGGTCAACGTAGTTGAGACTGCAAAATGGGTGATGCCTGAAAAATATACAGAAAAGTTACAGTCTGAACTATCCTATAAGTACTTAATTATGTTAGGTGAGAGTAACTGGGGGCTTGCAGCAGAAAAGCTAGTGACCACCGAGTACATTCAACCCGATGAAGTTAAGTGGCGGACCCAAGCAGGTAAACGCCCATGGCTGTTAGGCACAATTAAGAAAAAAATGTGTGCTTTGTTGCACGTATCAGATTTAGTTGCCATGCTTGATAAAGGTATAGATGCACGGCAAGTGTAAGATTTTAATGTAGGAGTTGCTCAAATGAGTGAAGAAAGAGCCCCAGTGAATAAATTAGCTGACGGTAACGATGAGGTATTGCAGTGGGTTACGTTTCGGTTAGAAGACGAGACTTACGGCATTAACGTTATGCAGGTGCAGGAGGTACTTAGGTATACCGAAATTGCTCCTGTTCCAGGTGCTCCTGATTATGTGTTGGGTATTATCAATCTGAGGGGTAACGTAGTTACTGTCATTGACACTCGTGCAAGATTCGGTCTACAGCCTGGAGAAGTGAATGATAATTCACGCATTGTTATCATCGAATCAGATAAACAAGTTATTGGTATTCTAGTCGATAGCGTCGCAGAAGTGGTTTACTTAAAATCATCTGAAATTGATAGTGCGCCAAATGTCGGTACTGATGAAAGTGCCAAGTTCATCCAAGGTGTCAGTAACCGTGACGGTCAACTATTGATCCTAGTCGATTTAAATAAACTTATGACGGACGAAGAGTGGGACGAGATTTCTGATATTTAATATCTAGAATCTGGCGAGTAGAGTAATCCTTATGAATATGGAAAATTGGCAAGTTTTATTAGGTTTTATCAGTGGCGTTATGTTGCTGGTGTGGCTGTTGATGTTGTCATTTCGTATTCGTAAGGTCCAACAGTCCTTAAAACGTCAAAACTCTGCCATCCTAAATCAAATTGAAGAGTCAGTGTCAGAGCTGACTCTACTCCGCAAAGAACTGCACGCCCTCAAGTCGCAGCAACAATCCCTTCAGCAAAAAAGCAACACTCAGTCTGAGCAGCTTTCTAGCCAGATCAGTTCGTTAGGGGCAAACCTAGAACTCTTACAAAACAACCAAGCTCAACAAGTTGAAGTTCTTTCTGAGTTGAGTAACAAGGTATTGTTATTAGAACAAGAAAGTGAACCTAACCGTTTGTACTCTCGTGCTAAGAAAATGGTTGAATTAGGAGCTGACATAGAAGAAATCGTTTCTGAGTGTGAGTTATCACGTGCAGAAGCAGAACTTTTGTTAGCCATGCAAAATCAAAACAAAAAAGCTAAGTCAGCTTAAAAGCTCA
>NZ_CEYNSH010000024.1:45848-55629 GCF_982872775.1 Psychrosphaera sp.
AATTTTACGTCGAGCATTTGACGGAGGAATCCAATGGACAAGTTACTTTATGTGTCTATGTCAGGCGCCAAACAAAACTTAATTGGCGTGGCAATGAATGCTAACAATTTAGCGAATGCTAAAACAGTAGGCTTCCGCTCCGACTTTGAGCAACAACGCTCAATGCAGGCCTTTGGTGACGGGCTTCCTAGCCGAGTATTTGCAATGGAAGAACGCCCCGGCTCTCGAATGCATCACGGTGCTATTTCTACGACCGGCAGAGATTTAGACATTGCTTTGTCAGGTAGAGGATGGCTAGCAGTACAAGATAAAGATGGTGAAGAAGCTTATACCCGGGAAGGTAACTTACAGGTTACTAATGACGGTTTATTGACAACCGCCAAAGGGACACCAATTTTGGGCGAAGGTGGACTAATTGTTTTACCAATCCCAGTAGAAAAAGTTGAAATTGGTCCTGACGGGAGTGTTTCTGTTAGGCCACAAGGTGCACCAGCAAACTTCCTAGAAGTAGTCGATAGGATAAAAGTCATCGAGCCACCTTCAGATAATGACTTAACAAAAGGCATTGACGGTTTGTTCCGCTCAAAAAGCCAGGTTTTGTTTAATGAAGATTGTGGTTTTTGTGACGCCTCTCCCAACGTCCGTGTTGTTAGTGGTGCATTAGAAATGAGTAACGTTAATCCAGTAGAGGAGATGGTCTCGATGATTTCTCATCAGCGTCAATATGAGATGCAAATCAAAATGATGAAGAAAGCTGAAGAAATAGACCAGTCGCAAGACACGTTACTTCGAATCGTTTAATTAGGTAATTAGGAGGCAATTATGCATCCAGCATTGTGGATTAGTAAAACCGGTTTAGATGCTCAGCAAACCGATATTGCAGTTATTTCAAATAACTTAGCAAATGCGAGCACGGTAGGCTTTAAGAAAAGTCGCGCGATTTTTGAGGACCTGTTGTATCAAAATATCAATCAACCGGGTGGCCGTTCTTCACAGGACACAGAGTTACCTAACGGTTTGATGTTAGGTGCCGGCACCAAAGTCGTAGCAACCCAAAAGAACTTTTCTCAGGGCAATATGACTACCACGGATAATAGCTTGGATATCATGATCCAGGGTCATGGTTTCTTTGAGATTCAACGTCCAGATGGAACCGTTGCCTATACGCGTAATGGTCAATTCTCATTAGATGAAAATGGTCGAATCGTAACCTCAGGCGCTGGTTTTCCATTGCAGCCAGAGATGAATGTCCCTGAAAACGCAAAATCAATTACGGTATCACAGCAAGGTGAAGTATCGGTTCAGCTACCTGGTGAAGGTGCAGGCGTCATTATTGGTCAGTTGACCATCAGTGACTTCATCAACCCCGCTGGTTTAGAACCAATAGGTCAGAACTTGTTTACAGAGACTGGTGTCAGTGGCGCTCCTTTGCAGGGTAACCCTGGCGTAGACGGTCTTGGTATTTTGGTCCAAGGCGCGTTAGAGACGTCGAATGTAAATGTGACGGAAGAGCTGGTTAATATGATTGAAAGTCAGCGTGTCTATGAGATGAACTCCAAAGTGATTTCATCGGTAGACCAAATGCTTGGCTTTATCACTCAGCAGCTCTAATTAATCAATGACGCGTTTTAAGGTATGCAGCAGGAGTGGATGAATATGAACATCAAGACTTACCAAACCAAGTTAAATAAAGCGACACGGAATGTGCTTAAACTCACTGTTTCAGTCGTCGGCTTTGCATTATTGTCGGGTTGTGCGGTAAATCACGATGTGATTGAAGAAGAGCCACATTTTGCTCCTATTATGCCTGAAACACCAGCTGAAGAAGTGGTTGCCACTGGCAGTCTGTATCAAACAGGATGGTCTAATGGCCTTTACTCAGACACTAAAGCAAGACGAGTAGGCGACATCATTACCGTTGTTTTGGAAGAGAGCACTCAGGCCTCCAAAACCGCCAAAACAGAAACGAAGAAGCAAACTGACGCATCATTGTCGCCACTTGTTGGCTTAAATGGCGTTGCACCAACGATAGGTGGTAATACGCTGCAACTCGGTATCGAATCCGATGGGAATTTCAAAGGCGATGCAAAGTCTGATCAAAGCAACAGTCTGCGCGGTCAGATCACCGTCCATGTATTACAAGTGTTACCGAATGGCAATCTAATTATTCGTGGTGAGAAGTGGTTAACCCTTAACACTGGACAAGAATTTATTCGGTTGACGGGTATTGTTCGCGCCGAAGATATTTCAGCCGACAATACAGTTGAGTCTACGCGCGTCGCTAATGCTCGAATTTCTTATAGTGGCAAAGGCACCTTGGCCGAGTCACAAGAAGCAGGCTGGTTATCCAAGTTTTTCTTAAGTTCGATGTGGCCATTCTAGGAGTAGTATGATGAAAGCAAGCCTAGTAAAAATTAGTATTTTAATTGCCATATTCAGCGTCTTATTAAGTACAAGCGCTCTGGCCGTTAGAATCAAAGATGTTTCTACAGTACAGGGAATTCGTTCAAATCAGTTGGTTGGTTATGGTCTTGTAGTTGGTTTACCGGGAACCGGTGAGCAAACTCGATTTACCCAACAGAGTTTTAAGGCCATGTTGGCGAATTTTGGCATTCAAATGCCTGCTAACTTACAGCCAAAAATTAAAAACGTTGCTGCCGTTGCGGTTCACGCCGAGTTACCAGCATTTAGCAAGCCAGGGCAAGATATAGACATAACCGTGTCGTCTATTGGCAGTGCTGGTAGTTTACGCGGTGGCACATTATTACAAACTTTCTTAAAAGGTGCCGATGGCCAAGTCTATGCGGTCGCACAGGGCTCATTAGTTGTTGGTGGTTTAGGTGCTCAAGGTTTGGATGGTTCTCAAGTGGTTATCAACACGCCAACCGTAGGTCGTATTCCAAATGGCGCGACCGTTGAGCGCAGTGTCCCATCTCCGTTTGGTAATGGCGACCATATTACCTTCAATTTAAACGAACCAGACTTTACATCAGCAAAACGTTTGGCCGACACAATCAATAACCTTGTTGGGCCAAATACTGCAAAACCACTTGATTCTGTTTCGGTCAGAGTGATCGCGCCACGTGATATTGCACAGCGTGTTGCTTATTTGTCAGCAATTGAAAACCTTGAGTTTGAGCCGGCAAGTACTGCCGCGAAAATTATTGTTAATTCTAGAACCGGTACTATCGTTATAGGTAAGGACGTAAGACTTAAACCAGCAGCGATAACTCACGGTAATTTGACGGTGACCATAGCTGAAAACCAAGAAGTGACACAGCCAAATCCATTAGGACAAGGTCAAACCGTTGTAACAAATCAATCTATTATTGACGTGGCGAGAGACGACACTCGAGCTTTTGTGTTTGACCCTGGTGCGAACTTAGATGATTTAGTTAGAGCCATTAACCAAGTTGGCGCAGCGCCAGGTGACTTAATGGCCATTTTAGAAGCGTTAAAACAAGCCGGTGCCATTGATGGCCAGCTGGTAGTTATTTAAAAAGTCTTAATTATATGCAATTTTGCAAAAACCAAAGAGGAAAATACCATGGCATTTTCACAAGTGTTATTAAGTAACGTAACGGCAAATCAAGATACCAATAATGCTATTCTTGAAATGCTTGATATTAACGAAACTCATGAGTTGCAATACCACGTTTATGAGATCGCATACGGCAGCAAAAAGTTATTCTGTTGTTTATCTGGCGGTCACATTGTTGATGGTAAAATTGAGTTTACACCAATTGGCATGGCCGCATTCGAAGCGTTAACAAACGTTGAAGTAGAAGGCGATGCTGAATATTTTGCGGATGAAATCAATACTGAAGAAGCAATCGAAGCACAATTAGAAGCTGTTTTTGACCGTGTTCCTGATGGCTCTAAAGTTTGTTTTATTGGTGACATTACTGGCGAATTAAAAGACTCGCTAAGCAAATACTTTACCTTGTTACACTAAGGAAAAATATGTTTGCCGTTAACTGACCAACCAAACCCTGTATTCTTGGTTGGTCAGCTAATGATGCTCTAATTTTCATTCCGGTATTAACCCCTCTGGTATACCTTTCTCTTGATTCTTATTAATAGTCACTCGCTTAAATCAAATTTTAAGTGGACTGTCTTTATTCACTCCTTCGACTCGTTTGTGATTACCAAAAATCCAGAACAATTTAAACAACAATAAAACTCTGATAAATATGAGGTTTAGTCACTTGGCACGCCTCTTGATACACCATTAATAATTGTTAATTTTTCAATAGATAAATGGCGACTACACCCTGTTTTGGGGATAAAACCGTCAAAATTACGACTATGAACAAGATCGGCGATATCAATAACTATCATGACCTCAATGGCCTTCAGCAGTTAAAAGCTCAAGCCAAGAATGAACCTGAAAGTCAGGAAGCACTTAAAAAGGCGGCTCAGCATTTTGAGTCAATTTTTATTGGCATGATGTTGAAGTCCATGCGAGATGCGAACAAGGCGTTTGAAGAGGGCAACCCCATGCATTCAAACACCACGAATTTCTTTCGCGATATGTATGACCAACAGCTAGCTACCGATATGTCTGACAATGGATCGATGGGCTTGGCCGATATTATTGTTCAACAGTTAAGTGGTGATACAGAGTCCTTTAAAGCGGCCAGCGTCCTAAGAAACGACGCGACTTTAGCGAATTTGACCCAACATAAATCTACGTCACCATTAGCCTCTCAAACGGTGAACTTACAGGACAAAGAAAGTATTCTCGACAGTCAAGTCAAAGGCGTTGTGGCAGACTCTGATATGACTACTCAGTTAACGACGCCAAATAACAGTATTACTGATCTAACTAACAAATCTGCGGTGACCTCCGCTTCGCAAACCCCTAAGGTGGACGATAAATTTGAGTCACCTGAAGATTTTGTCGGCAAACTTTGGGACGTCGCAAAACAAACTGCTAAAAAAATTGGCTTAAACCCAGCGGTGATGTTGGCTCAATCGGCACTTGAAACTGGCTGGGGGCAGCACGTTATTAAAACGGCAAAGGGTGAATCGTCATTTAATTTATTTAACGTAAAAGCACACCGTGACTGGACTGGCGATAAGGTTGCTCAGTCCACATTGGAGTTCGAGCAAGGTGTGGCGGTAAGAAAAACCGAACCATTTAGAGCCTATAACAACTTTGCTGAATCCTTTGATGACTTTGTCTCCTTCTTAAATAGCAGCAGCCGTTATGAAGAAGCTTTGAACAAAACTCAAAACCCGGAACAGTTTTTGCAAAGTCTACAGAAAGCAGGTTATGCAACGGATCCTAACTATGCCGACAAAATTATCGGTATTTTAAAGAGCGACCGTTTTAAAGAAATGATCAATAACGTCACAGGCAGCCCGTATAGCTCAGGGCCAAGTGAGACCACGTTAGGAAATGAGGACTAATTTATGGCTGGTGGTATTTTAGGTACTGGTGTATCCGGTTTAGCCGCAGCTCAGCACGGCTTAGACACAACAGGTCACAATATTTCGAACGTTAATACGGAAGGTTATAGCCGTCAACGTGTTGAAACTGTGTCGACGGTTGGTTTGGCATTTAGAAGTACCTTTCTAGGCAATGGTACTCAGTTATCCTCCATTTCCCGAAGTTTTAACCAATTTAATTATCAAGAAGTTATCTTCAACGCTGCTCAATACAACTCAAATAACACTAAGTATGAGAATGCTTCTCGCATGGATAATTTATTGGCGGACCCTGAAACAGGTATCACCACATCCTTCGAAGCAATGTTTGATGGTATTAATGGGGTGACAGAAGAACCAACGATCATTTCAGCAAGAAACGTAGTAATTGCTCGTGCCGAGACGGTTGCGAAGCGCTTCAATAACCTTTATGAAGAGATTTCAGGCCAGCATTTAGGGGCTATAAATGAAGAAATTCGAACCACAGTCTCTGAGATAAATGCCATTGCGGCAGAAATTGCGTCTCTCAACGGCAAAATTCAAGTAGAAAATGCCAACTCAGGCGACGGCTTCCCACCAAATGATTTATTAGACAAACGCGACTTATTGGTAAAGCAACTCAGTGAAAAAGTCGCGGTAGACACGATTAAGCGAGAAGACGGTACAATCAACGTCACAATTGGTAAAGGTATTACGCTTGTTACCAATACTTTTGCATTGCCGTTATCAGTGCAAAGAAATGAGTTTGACAGCGGCCAACTAGAAATCGCTGTTTCAGTCAAATCTACTACACCGAATGCTTCTGTCATTACTGACCAGCTATCGGGGGGCTCGTTGACTGGCCTATTTGACGCGCGCGACAACTTAATTATGCCAACCCTAAACGAGCTAGGTAAATTAGCGATAGGTATTGCAGATACCTTTAATCGCCAGCAGTCCCTTGGGCGAGATTTAAACGGTGAAGCGGGGCAAAACTTATTCAGTGATGTAAATGAGCCACAGTCGGTGTTGGCAAGAACGCTTAATAGTCAAGAAAACCCAACTCAATCTAAGTTCGAAGTTTATATTCGCAACGTCGATGAATTAAAGGGGATTGATTATCGATTGGATTATGACGGCACAAACTTAGATATGACCGATATGGACGGAAATGTCATCACTCAATTTACGCCGGCAGATATAGCAACAATGAGTGGTGGTACCGCAATTTCAGTTCCAGGTACAGGCATATCAATTGCTATCGATACTAATAATTTAACAGCTGGTGATTCATTTAAGGTTCGTCCTACGTATTTTGGCGCTAATGACATTGAACGAATTTTGGACGAGCCAGTTAAAATAGCCGCGGCTGACAATGCATTGGCTATTACTGACAACGTAAACAACAACAATGTTCAATTTAAATTATATGAGATCACCGCGCCATCGGCACCGGTAGCGGCACTACCAGGCCCATTACCAGATAATAATATTACAATCGAAGTCGATGCGACTGCGACTACATATCAAGTGCGAGACTCTGGTGGTGTAGTAATTAGTGGTCCACTTGCGATTCCAAGTGACCAAATCATTGATGATCCGGTTGCAGGCTTTCGTTTCAAATTAGATGGAGTGTTGGCGGGTAACGAGAGTTTTACCATCACGCATGCAGATAACCCTGGCATTGACGAAACGAAGAAGTTTGGCCCTGGTGACAACACAAATATGCTGACCATGTTGAGCTTCCAGTCCGAGCGAACTTTAGATGGTGGTACTAACAGCTTTTCAGAGACTTACGCCGATTTGGTTACTGTGATTGGTGTAGAGACTAAAAGTCGCGAAATTTCTACTGCTTCATTCGAAACCCTGCTTGCTGGTGCGGAAGAACGTCTCGCAGGTATTCAGGGCGTAAACCTCGATGAAGAGGCCGCCAACTTAATTCAATATCAACAAGCGTATACAGCGGCTGCACGCATTATTTCGGTGGCACGAGATACGTTTGATACTTTATTGCAAGCCGCGAGGTAACTAAATAATGTCAGTGCGTATTGCTACATCAAACTTTTACGAACGCAGCTTAACCAATTTGCGTACTCGCCAATCGGCACTTGATCGTGCTCAAATGGAGTTAGCGACAGGTAAAAAAATCTTAAAACCGTCAGATGATCCAACTGGCGCTAATACGGCGATTCGATTAAGAAAAGAAATTGAAGTCTCAGACCGATACATCACGGCCCAAACCACTGCAGAGCGTTTTAACTTATTAAGTGAAAATGCGGTTGCGACAATGACAGATGTCTTGTTTCGTGCAGAGGAGTTATTGTTGACCTCGACAAACGGTACGATGGATGCGAATAGTTTGGCAGCTATAGCTGAAGAGCTACAAGAGCGTATTGTGCAGTTTGAAGGTGTAGCAAATACCAAAAACGCGAACGGCGATTATATATTTTCTGGCTATCAAACAAAAACACAGACTTATACAAAGGATGAGTTTGGCTACAACACATACAACGGCGATGACGGCCAACGTGAAGTGTTGATTGCCGCTGGTTTTCAATTAAAGGTAAATGACCCAGGCAGTCAGTTTATTGAAAATGTACCGTCGTCAGGTAAAACGTTTTTGCCAACAAGAAACCCAGGTAACCCGTCGGCCAGTGAAATTTCGATGGGCTTTGTTGTTAAACAAAAAGAATTTGAAAACACCACACCACCTGTTTACACAGCACCTTACACAGTGAGCTTCTTAGCTGGTGCCGGTGCAGGACAGGTGAGGGTAGAAGTTCGTGATAATGGCGGTACAGTCGTGCCACTTGAACCAAATAAAGGTGCGTTTGCTGATATCACGCCGGGTAGTGCTATTGAATTTAATGGTATCGAAATAAAAACTCAGGAAACACCACCGCCACAAGCAGGTGATACCTTTCAACTTGATGAATCAAATCAAACCAGTATTTTGTGGACACTTCAGCGTGCCATTGATGCCATGAGTATGGTTAACACAAGTTACAGTGCCGCTGCGGATGCAGGAAATGTTTCAACAGCAGTACTCAACCTAGGTAATATTACCGAGCCTGCGAGTGGTCACACTTTTGATGATTATCGTGTTGATATACTGGCCGGTGGTCAATATGAAGTATATGACAGTCAAGGTAATTTAGTGGATGGTCCGGCAGACTATACAGCGGCTAATCAGATTAAGTTTAGAGGTATAGAGCTTGATATTAGTGGGACACCTGCGGCTGGTGACGTTTTTCATATTGATAGACCGATTTCGCAGGCCCGTGTTGAGCTCGTTGATGGTTTGTTAACTGAAATAAAAGCTGGCATTACCTCAATAGACAACGTGCGTTCTGAAATGGGTGCACGATTAAATGCGGTTGAAGTTGAGCTGAATGCACAGTTTAGATACCAAGAAATCACTAAGTCGACCTTAGCCGATGTAGAAGAAATCGATATCTATGAAGCGGTGAATAACTTGGAGTCCAATAAGGTGGGCTTGCAAGCTGCACAACAGAGCTTTGCGAAAATTCAAAATCTATCTTTGTTTAATTACATTTAAATATTAATAACACTCTAAGATATTATGAGTGTTTAAAGCAACGGACTCTCACTAGGATCTAAATCCAGTGAATGTGTCAAAAAAGCGGCAAATAGATCCTTAACGATCATTGCCGCTTTTTTATTTTCTCTGCCGCTATGGCAATTCCAAATTTAATTCCCCTCTTTTGAGCGACCTGGTTTCATTCAAACACACCTGTTTTTTGACTATTGTTTTATTTTAGTACCTTATAAATAAAGCAGTTTTATTAAATCTTAGCCAATCTAGTAAAGTTGGCACGCCATCTGCAATTCTGTCATTGAGAAAAGAACATTAGGCATTTGTCTAAAAAAGTTCCAAGGAGAATACAATGGCTTTATTTGTAAATACTAACGTTGCCTCTATTAACGGCCAACGTAACCTTATGGGCTCGACAAACAGTTTAGAAACGTCAATGAACCGTTTGGCGTCGGGTTTAAGAATCAACAGCGCACGTGATGATGCGGCAGGTCTTCAGATCTCAAATCGTCTAACGTCACAAATTAACGGCCTAAACGTGGCAATGCGAAATGCAAATGACGGCATTTCAATGGCACAAACGGCAGAAGGCGCGATGCAAGAGTCGACTAACATACTGCAACGTATGCGTGACCTTGCTATTCAGTCAGCAAACGCGACAAACTCGACAGTTGACCGTAAAGCACTAAACGAAGAGGTCATTCAGTTAAAATCTGAGTTAGACCGAATCGCAAATACAACGACCTTCGGTGGTCAAAAACTAATTGATGGTTCATTTGGTGTTCAACAATTCCAGGTGGGCTCACAAGCGAA